>DAISXX010000115.1:0-3645 GCA_036825695.1 Patescibacteria group bacterium
CGCATGGCGATTTCGCGCGTCGATTTGTCCGGCGGGTTCGCGGCATCCTGCGTCGGCGGCACGATGTCCGTCGGAGTGGAATTCGAACGGCCATTCTTCACGGCAACAACGAGCACGCCGACGACGAGCAACGTCGGGATTCCGTAGAGAAGAATTTGGCCGATGAGGGATTTGCGTTTCATACGTCGAGGCTGCGATTACGTGACGCAACGAGCGCACTCCCCCTCGATGCGGCGCGCGGTCATCCAGACGGCCCACAGCGACACGCCGATGACGGCGGCCGAAACCCAGTAATGATACTTTCCAAAAAAGACGATCCCGCCCAGACCAAAGACGGAAAGAAGCGAGGAATAGCAGGAAGCGCAACCGACCGTCGCGAACACCGAACCGACGAAAACGGCGAGACTCGACGTCGTCTCGCGAACGGAGGACGTGGCGCGCATCCGACGAATTTGCGCATGCATGGAAATGAGCAGCGCATTCAAACCGGCAAGGACGAACATGATGGCGCGGATCGGCGGCGAAAGGAGCGACCACTGGAATGCCAGGTCGTTTCCGGGGGTCGTCCAGACGGGAACGAGCACAAACAAAACAAAGGCGCCGGCAAACAACGCCAAGAACAAAAGCACGTCGACGCGACGGGAAAATGTCTTGCGCAGCGCGCCCATGAGAACCTTCACAGTTTTTTGACGCGCTCGACCGCGCCGATGTCCGACAAATACGACGCGACGTCATCCGGCAGGAGCGCGCGCCAGTCGCCGCCCTCCACCATGCGCTTGCGAATCTCCGTGGCGCTAATGCCGGGAACCTCCTTGATCGGCTTGACCTCGAGGTCGAGTCCCTCGAAGCATTTGAGCGTCCATTCGTTGCCGCTCCACACCTGATGGACCGACTCGGAAAGCTCAAGGCACTTCTTCGCCCATTCCGCGTCATTGCCGACGTCCGGAACTTCCACGATGCTCACGTCGAAGTTTGGGATAATGTCCTCAGCCTGAAGCGCGCGCTGGATCATCTCGCGCCGCTCGCCGACGGTAAACGGATTCTCGCCGTCGTGCGCGTCCGGCGACCCGATGGCAATGACCACCTTGCCGCACACTTTCGTCATTCCCTTGACCACCATCAAATGACCCTTGTGAAAGGGTTGGAACCGACCGACGAATAGGCAGGAAAATGCAGACATACTGTGATTAGAGCCACTTAGCGGCATCCTCGATAATCTGGTTCGGCGTGCGGTCGCCCTTCTTGAGCATGGCCGCGTGCACGTCGGGAAGCACCGCGACGAGACGTCGGATCACTTCCGAATCTTCGACCGTGACGATTTGCGCCAAGCGTTCCTGCTGGACTCGGTCGACCGTGTCGAACAGCGACATGAACGAGGTGATGGAATCGTCGTCGTGCCCGCTTTGACGCAGCGTGACGATGATGCGGACGCGCGGATCGAGGATTTCAAGAGCCATAGGGTTTAGTCGGAATCAGGAGACGTGGGAGCGCCCTGGTCGTTGCTGTCGTAATAGCTCGTGAACCGGCCATTGTCGAGCATCGTCGTCTTGAACGCGATGCGGTGGTTGGCCGCGTCGGTGACGGTGAGCACGATCATGAGGTCGCGCCCGTGGTCCTGAAGGAAGAAGTGCGCGTCCGTGACGTCCGCGCCGACGGTCAGCTTCATGCGTTCCCCGGCCTTGTCGTCCATGTACAAGCCGTGGTCCATCCATTTGATGTCGTGTTTTTTGAAATAGGCGGCGATGTCCGGGCTGGCCAGATTTTCGGGAGAGAGGTCGAGCAGCGGGTCGGCGAACTCGAAGACGGTTCCGTCGACGGCGTTCGCCGTCCGTTCGCGGCGCGCCTGCTCGCGTTCGAGGCCGCGGTCCATCCCCTCCTCCAGCCCCTTGATGGCCGCTTCCTTTTGGGCCAGCTCGCGGCGCGCGTCGGCGAGTTCCCCCTTTTCTTGGAACCGCAATCCGGGATCGCGGGCGTACCGAACGCTTTCCTCGTCCGCGACCTGCGCCTCGAGCCGCGCGATGCGGCCTTCGAGCGCGCGGCACTCGCGTTCGAGCTTGTCGATTTCCTTGTTGCGCTCCTCGACGTTCTCGCCCATGAGCTGCGCCCACGGATTGTCCGGCGTGCGCGTCGTCGGCTTCGCCTCCGCGGCGTGCATCCCGCCGGCCATGATGGTCATCATGAGCGTGGCCACTTCCAAAAAGCGCCGGCCTCGCGCGGAGAGATCGCGTCGTTCTTGTGATGATTCGACAGACATAGAAATCACTCTTACCGCCCAATGGTACAGGCTCCGAAGCGAGGTGACAAGACCGGTTCGACCTGCTAATCTTCTGGAACTATGCTTGGAATTTTCGATTCCGGATTCGGCGGTCTGAGCGTGCTGAGATCGATCCACGCGCGGCTGCCGGACGTGTCCACGGTGTATCTCGGCGACAACGCCCGCGCGCCCTACGGCACCCGTTCGCACGAGGAGATCTTCCGCTTCACGCTCGAGGGCGTACGCGAGCTTTTTTCGCGCGGCTGCCCACTCGTGATCCTCGCGTGCAACACGGCGAGCGCGCAGGCGCTGCGGCAGATCCAACGGACGATTCTCCCGTCGGAATTTCCCGACCGCCGCGTGATCGGCGTGATTCGCCCGACCGCGGAAAAAATCGTCGAGCTGACCCAATCTGGCCACCTTGGCGTCATGGCCACGCCCGCGACCGTGAATTCCTGCGCGTACCTTCGCGAAATCGAGGCCGCGTCCGGCGCGGCGCCGATCCACGTGACGCAAATCGCCTGCCCGGGACTCGTCGAACTGATCGAGGCCGGCCACGAGCGCTCGCCGGAAATGCGCGAGCTCGTCGAGCTGTACGTCGCCGATCTCCTGAAGCACGACAACGCCATCGACACCGTGCTCCTCGGCTGTACGCATTATCCCCTGATCGCCGACGTCGTTGCGTCGTGCGTGCCGCCGAACGTGCGGGTGGTGTCCCAAGGAGAGATCGTCTCGGACAAACTCGCCGACTATTTGGCACGACACGCGGAAATGAACGCACGCATCGACAACGGAGGAACGCGCACCTACCTCACGACGAAACATGACGAGCGCCTGTCCGCGCTCGCCTCACGATTTTACGGCGCGCCCGTTCGGTTTGAACGTATTCCATCCTGAATCTTCCCCATCAACCAAATCAACGGCAAATGGACCGCCGCCGCGGCCACCAGCCCGTATCGCAGCGTCGGCAAGGGCGCGAAGGAGAACGCGAGCATGAGGAGAGCGAGCATGGCGACGCGACCCGCGTTTAGGCAGACTTCGCGGTCGAAGAGATACAGAAAGCGGTTGCGGTCCGTGCGCTCGGCCTCGTGGCCGACGACCTTGTACATGAGCGCCATCGTGGTCGTCGTACGAAACGCGGCGATGAGGCCGATGGCGACGAAGAACGAGACGGAAGCCGGGCCGTCGAAGCGCCAGGCGAACGCGGCCGCGCTGCCGCCGATGAGGACGAACGCGAGCCACAGCACGGAACGGTAGCGCGACTCCGGAATCCTGCGTCCGATGAGCGCCATCATGACGGCCGTCAAAATCGCGACGCCGCTCTTGGTGCTCCCCACCGCGTCCTCAAGCCCGAGAAACGTCAGGATGATCAGCAGCGAAACGGTCGACTC
>DAISXX010000116.1:0-3570 GCA_036825695.1 Patescibacteria group bacterium
GTGCTGCAGATACCGGAGCCTCGCCGCGGCATATTCGAGCAGCGAGACCTGAACGTGATGCGGAAATCCGCGCAGGCGTTCCTTTCCCCGGACGAGCTGGTCGAGCTCTTCCAATTCCTCGTCCGGAAGACGGTCCGGGCGCAAGGACGCAAGGAACGAAAGGAGCGGGCCGCGCCAATCCGTCGCCGGCGGAGCGGCCGGGGGCCGCGACCGAACCGGTTCGTAACCCATGGCAACCGACGCGGCCGGCGCGAAACTCCGCGGCGCGTTCTCCGGATCGCCGGGAACCGACACGATCATGGCGACCCCTGCCGACGGAGAATCCTCCGGAGCCGGCCCGAACGGTCGTTCCGTTCCCGGCGCGACGACGAGCTCGAAGCCTCCGCCCCTCTGGCGCCAGGACACGAGTCTCGACGCGAGAGCGTCCGCACGATCCCGCCGAACCCGTTCCAGAATTCCCCGCTTTTCGGCGGACAATTCGCCACCCAGAAGCCACGCGTCAATCGCGAGGACGTCCGCGAGGATCTCCTGAAGCTCCGTCTCCAAGCGAGGCCGCTCGTCTTCCATCAGCCGACGCAACAGCGCGTCGGCGTCCAAACCCAGTTCTGATCCCATCCAACCCTCCGATCAGATGCCCACCCTGCCAGTTTTGCTAGCATTCGTCAACGCACGCTTGCCATATCCCTCCAAATCCCCTATTCTTTGCCCAGCCAATGCGGCTACGGCCACGGAGAGGTACCCAAGTGGTTGAAGGGGACGGTTTGCTAAATCGTTAGTCGGGGAAACCCGAGCGAGGGTTCGAATCCCTCCCTCTCCGCCAGGACAATTTCTCATGGAATATCCCATTCGTTAGAACGATGGGCAGCCGATGGGTGTGTGTCCGATCGCAAAATGACTCCGTCACGGAGTCATTTTGCGATCGGTGCCATCCAAATCGTTCGCGTTTCAAATGGGTCTCCATGGAACGCATATTGGTTCAATTCCGTAGCCATGCTACCCTCTTATCAAGATTCCCTTACCGCACCCATATGGAACGTGACGCCTCGACGACGCAGCAGCGGGAACAAAAAATCCGTCTGATCGTTGCGATGTCCTGGTTGGGCCTGATCGCCCTCGTGACCGGATATCTCCTGATCGAACAGTCATTTCCGGTACGATGGCTCATGAGCGCCGTATCCGACGACGAGGGATACTATTCCACGAAGGTTGTCGCCGGCATCGTCTTCATCGCCGTCGCCGCCGTGACGTTCCCGCTTACGCTTCTTGCGGGAAATCTTTTGGACCGCGTTCTCCGCAAAAAATAAAACGGACGGGCCGCAATGGCCCGGCCGCCTGCTCCAATGCTTCTGGACTTTTTGCCGTATTCGCCTTAGAATGTTCTGGGATTGAGCCATGGAACATTCCGAAACCATTTCGGTGGGGTGCTCGAGTGGTTTAAGAGAGCAGTCTTGAAAACTGCCGTTCCGCAAGGAACCGTGAGTTCGAATCTCACCCCCACCGCCATCATAAAATCGTATGGAGGAATCACAAACAACCGTGGCCGGACCGGGACGCGCGCTCGTGTCCTGGGAGATCGACGAATATCCGCGCGCGATCCGTTCGCGAAAGTGGTACATGATCGCCGGGCTCATCGGCGTCACGCTTATCGTGTACGCGGTCGCGACCGCGAATTTCCTGTTCGCGGTCATCGTGCTCATGATCGGCGTCATCACGCTCATTTCCGATTTCAAGCAGCCGGACCGCGTGACCGTGTCGCTCACCACCACGGGACTCGTGATCGGTGACGCGTATTATGACTTCCGTGCCATACGCGACTTTTCCATCGTGTATGAGCCGCCGGAGGTAAAGCTCCTGTACGTGACGTTCCGCCAAATGTGGCAACCGATGCTCGCCGTCCCGCTCGAGGAAACGGATCCGAACACGGTCCGAAACGAGATGCTTCCGTTTTGCCTTGAAAATCTCGATCGCACGAGCGAGACCTTGACGGAAGTCCTGCGGAGAGTGTATAAACTGTGAGCTTTGGAGTTTAGAAGCCGTTTGCACCCGTAGCTCAGCTGGATAGAGCATCAGCTTGCGGAGCTGAGGGTCGCACGTTCGAGTCGTGCCGGGTGCACCACAAAAGGACCGTCGAAAGACGGTCCTTTTGCTATCCGCCCACGGCCACGGCGAATCCCCAAACCCGCTCTGCCCCGGCGGCCTTCAGCGCGCGGGCGGCGGCATCGATGGTGGCGCCACTCGTGGCGACGTCGTCGCAGAGGACCACACGGCGCGGAACGGCCCCCTGCGCGGCAAACGCGTGGTCGAGGTCGCCGACACGGCGATCGGAGACGGCGCGGGCTGCCTGCGGAGAGGTCGCCTCGACGCGCGCCAGCAACGGACGAAACTCGGCGCCGGTCGCCGCGGCGAACGCGCGCGCGATTTCCTCGGCCTGGTCGAACCCGCGATGAAGTCGGCGCGAGGCGTGGAGCGGGACGCACGTCACGACCGCCCCGCGGAACGATTCGACGTCGCGCGTCGCGGCGAACTGCCGGATCCATCCGTACACCGCGCGAGCAAGCTCCGGGTCACCGTGGTACTTCCACCCGGTGAGCGCCTCGCGCACGACCGCGTTGCCATACGGCGCGAACGCCATGAGCCCGTCGAGCGAAGTCCGCTTCCGGCAATCGGCGCATGTGCGCGGAGAACCTTCCGCATGACAAAAAGGACAGCGCGCGACCGGCGGCAACGGCGAGAAATTCGCCGCGCACGCCGCGCACCACGCCGTCCCTTCCGTCTTGCATCGCAAACAAAACCGCGGATAAACCAGGTCGAGAACGCGTCCTACTGCCAATTCGCGGAAGCCACGAGCCATGTGTCATTCTCCCTCAGAAAGGTCAACACCAGGTCCTGGTAACGCACGGAGACGTCCTGCACGTTTCCCTTTGCTTCCTCGCGCTGGGTGGTGACGGTCACGCGCGCCGTGCCGGCCGCGTCGTCCTCGCCGTCCACCGCGATGGTCACCACGTGCGTGGTCACCGCATAATATTCCGTCGGCGGCGTGGCCGTTGCCACGTACGCCCGCGTTTCCTTGGCGAACGCGTCGGTCATGAGCGGGAGCACGTCGGTCAGGTTCGCGAAATTCGCCTCGGCCGAATAGCTCCCGTAACGTTCCGCGAAAATCTTGGACGCGGTCTGCAGTGACGCGGTGCTCACGCGCTCCTGTGCCGCTTCCTGCTGCCTCACGTCCGAGATCGTCGGCTTGGTGGAGGTCGGGATCGTTTGGGTGACGTTCGGCGTCGGAGGCACGACGACCGGCGCGGCCTTCGGCCTCAGGAACCACCAAAGCAGGAACGCGATGAGCAGCGCCAAAAGAACCAGGAGGACGACGAGCAAATTGCGGCGGGTGCGCGGGGACATCATAGGCTAGCTCTGTAGCGACGACTTAATGCGATCGGCCTCGGCCTGGCCGTTCTCCTGCGACAGGAGCGCGGCGGCCGCTTCGGCGGCGGCCTTCTCGGCGGCCGTGGGCTCCTCCGCCTGCAACGGCTTCTCCGGTTCGACTTCGGCGGCGGCCGGCGCCGCGGACGAACG
>DAISXX010000117.1:0-3570 GCA_036825695.1 Patescibacteria group bacterium
CGCACAGCCCGTGCTCCTCGAGGAGGATGACGGGCCAGCGGTACCGGAACTGTCCGGCGCGGTCGACCATGTCCTGGTCGGTCACCTTCTTGACCGGGTGCGCCTTGGTGATCTGGAAGATCACCCGCTTCCCCGTCGCCCGCTCGATCTCCCGCGCCATCTCGTCGTGCGCGTAGGTCACCGGGTTGAAGCTTCCCGGAAAGAGGATCCATTCGTCGGGCGAAAGCGAGCTGATCTCGCGCAGGCTGCCGTCGGGCATGATGACGCGACCGTAAAACGGACGGCCGGCGTCCAGGGCGGGCCAAAGCTGGACGCGCTCGGGCCGGACGATGCCGAGTCGGTCGATCTGCTCCGAGTGGTCGACGCGGTCGGTCGGGAGCGGCACCACGTCGATGCCCGCCACCGCGAGGATGGCGTTGAGCGCGACGAGGTCCGCGAACTCGCCCTGGACAACGCGGTGCTGCTCCGCGTCCGTCGCGAAGCGCTCGGGCTTCCGGAGCGTCACGTCGACGCACCACAGGCCGGAGCGCGTTCGGATCGCGACGTGCACCAGGTCGCCGCCGCGACGCTCGCGGTCGGTGGTCACGGCCGCGGTCATCCCGACGCCCATCACGTTGTCCTCGTTCTTCCCTCGCTTCACCGCGAGCTTGCGACCCTGGTAGTACGCGGCCGTCGCGAGGAAGCATGCCGTCGAGCGGGAGACGAACTTGTCGGGCGTGAACCCAAGCAGCTCCTCGGTCTCCTGTTGGGCGTACGTGAACCGGTCGGCGAGCACGTTGTTGGACGCGCCAGCGGGCTGCCAGAGCAGCTTCGCGAGATCGCCGCGCGCCCCCGTCGTGACGCAGTAGATGAGCCAGGGGGTATCGCGCAGCTTGCGCACGCAGGCGCGCGCTGCATGGCGACGGTCGTCCTCCTCAAGGAGACGGACGGCACGATCAGGGTCAATACTCATGATTTCTTCCTCCGAATGAGCGTCAAACGGACCACCATCGGGCCGGTTGAAGAGGGGGATGGTACTACGAAAACGCCGCCCTGTCAACGCAGAGGGGCGGCGTGGGCCTGGGACTGCTCCCAGAAGTGTTCGAAGACCGACCCCATACTCTCGTTCATGTGCCGGTGGTTTACGCGCACCGCGAACGTGTGGGTCCCGGAAAACAGCACGAGCGACGAGCCGAACAGCCACATCGAGCTCTCGAACAGGATGCCCGGCGGCAAGACGCGAACCTCGACGCCCTTCTGGAGGCTGCCCGCGCGGATGGCGGACTGCGAGCCCGCCGGAACGAGCGAACGCGTACGGATCCCTTTGCTCGCCTTGCGCTTGGTAAGCGCCTGGAACAGCTCGTCGGACATCACGGCCTGGTAGTGCTTGGCGCTCGGCGACTCGATGGTGCGGATTTCCGCGCCCTCCGGCAGCTCGTCGATGACGCGCACCATGAGGTTCACGATCCCTTCCCGGGCGTCGAGAATCTCCGCGTCCGGCTTCTTGTCCGCCTGGTGGTACTCGCTGTGCAGACGGCCGGCCAGTTCCTCGACCACGGTAAGGCGGGCGCGCTCGTGCTCCACGAGAATGTGCGGGTCCTCAATCCAGTAGAGGCGCTTCCCCGCCTTGCGGTGGACGCTCACGAACCCCTGCGTCGCAAGCCGGTCGAGCACGCTTGCGGCCGTGGTGCGGGTGAGGCCCGTGGCGTGGGCCACGTCCTGGGCCGCGGACTCGCCGAGACGGAGCGATGCCAGGTACACGTCGGCCTCGCGCTTGGATAAGCCGAGGTGCTCGAGAAGCACCTTGAGGGAGGAAGGCATAGGGACGACGATTTTTTTCGTCAGGAATTGACGATATTTCTTAAGAAAAACGCGTGTAGCCAATGCCCGTGGGAATTTCACGGACGATTATTCGTGTTACGTATACACTAAGCTTAGTTCCTTTCAACCACGGAGTCAACCATGCGGGCGCTACTTCCCCTCTCCGCCGACCCGGTCACGTTCGGCCACCTGATCCTCATTCGCCAGGCGCGCGAGCGGTTCGACGAGGTCGTCGTCGCGATCCTCGACAATGAGTCGAAGCGCGGACGATACCTGTTCACGCCCGAAGAGCGCCTGGCGTTCCTCACGGACGCGGTGAACCGCCTCGGCCTCCCGGGCGTACGCGTCATCGCGGCGCCCGGCACGCTGCTCGTCGACGTCTATCTGCGCGAGGCGTGCGACGCCGTCGTGCGCGGCGTGCGGTCGGAGGCGGAACGCCAGAGCGAGGTTGCGGCGAACCGCCTGCACAACGCGATCCTTCCCGGATTCGACGGGAACTACGTCTACGTCGATGCCAGCGAGGCCTGGCGGGACGTGTCGTCCTCGCTCGTGAAGGGACTGGTATCCTGCGGCGTCGACGTGTCGCCGTTCGCCCCGCTCCCCGTAAAGGAGGCGCTCGAGCATCGGATTCTCGGCCGCTCCACGATCGCGGTCACCGGCCCGATCGCGAGCGGCAAGAGCCGCGTGAGTGCCCGGCTCGCGGCGCTCATCCCGACGTTCGGCATCCCCTGCGTCCATCTGTCGTATGACGCGCTTCTGCGCGACCTGTACGAGGAGAAGACGCCCGGCGCCGAGCGCGTGCGCGAACGGCTCGCCGCGCTGCTCGGCGGGAACGTTCGGAACGCGGACGGCTCGATGAACCGCGCCGCGATGGCCGCGACGCTGTTCCACCCCGACTGCCCGGCGGAAACCCGCCGCGCGGCCGAGGCAATCACCGCGCCGCACGTGTTCCGCCTGGAACGCGAACGGCTCGTCGGGTTCAAGGGCGTCGTGATCCTCGAATGCGCGACGCTCGTCGGCATGGGGATGGCACGACGTGCGAACAACCGCGTGATCGTGGTCGACGCACCCGAGCGCGCTTCCATGCTCGCCGAACGCGGCATCGACCCCGACCGCGCCGCGAACGTCGCGCGCCATCAGGCCACCGTCGACGAAACGATCGCCGCGGTGGAGTCGCAGATCGCGAAGGACGGCCACGGCTCGGTCGTCCGCTACGTGAACCGCCGACGGACGACGAGCCGGGAGGAAGACCGCGACACGCGGGCGCTCCTCGACGCCGTCGCCGAACAGATCCCGGCGCTCTTCCCCATCTCCCATCGCCACGTGGTGTCGCCATGAAGCTCGGACCCTATCGCGTCATTCGGCAGATCTCGGAAGGCTCGTTCGGCCGCACGTTCTACGCCGAGCACGTGGTGCTCGGCGTCCCGGTGTGCGTGAAGCAGGAGAAGACGGGTGATCCGGACTACATGCGGCTCTTCCGCGAGGAAGCGCGGCTGCTCTGGGACGTCCGACACTCCTCGCTCCCCACCTTGAAGGACTACCAGGAACTCCCGGACGCCGGTCAGATCATGGTCATGTCGTTCATCGCGGGCGAGGAGCTGCAGACGCTCACCGAGACGCGCGGATTCGTGGCCGACGAGCATATCTGCTGGATCCTCCAACGGCTGCTGGACGCGCTGTCGTACCTCCACTTCCACGGGGTCATCCACGGCGACGTGAAGCCCGCGAACGTGATCCTCGACATCGAGCACCACAACGCGGTGCTCGTCG
>DAISXX010000118.1:0-3558 GCA_036825695.1 Patescibacteria group bacterium
ATAAATATCCGCGCCTCCAGTTCGCGCTCTCTCCGGCAATCCTCGACGTCCACGCCGCGACGACGGTTCGGAGGACGTCCGCAGTCTTGAACGGCGAGGTGGCCTCGGACGGAGAATATTTCGTCACGCAACGCGGGTTCGATTATTTCGACCCGGATGACAACGAGACTAGCACGTTTGAAGTTTCGGAATCGGAAGAAGGGCTCGGGGCCGGCGAATTTTTCGCGACCGTCGAGGGACTGCGCTGCGGCACGGCGTACCGCTACCGGGCGTACGCCACGAATGAGGACTCCACCTTTTACAGCGGCTATACGACGTTCACGACCGCGTCCTGCGACGGCGGCTCCTCGACGCCGGTGGTCGTTTATGAGCAGCCGGTCGACGACAACGGCCGCGGCGGATCGTCCGGCGGTTCGTCGGGAGGCTCCTCAACGACATCCACGCCGACGACCGTCCCGACTTCCACCATCTCGGTCCCCGTCGCGACCTACGACGCCTACGCCGGCCATTGGGAGGCTCCGTCCTCCGGTACGACCGGCCCGTCTCCGTATGACGGCTCGACCGAGGATATCTCGTCGGTCGCTTCCGGCTGGTACGTCCGCGGCGAGCACTATGACACCGTCTATCTCGTCGACGCGGACATGCGCCGCCGTCCGTTCTGGGATACCAAGACGTTCTTCACTTGGGCGGACCATTGGGACGACGTGATCTGGGTGACGGACGCCACGCTCGCGACCCTGCCGATCGGAGACGTCATGGTTCCGAAGCCGGGAGTTGTTCTCGTGAAGATCATGGATGCGGCGAACACGTACGCGATCGGGGAGGGCGAAACGCTCCGACTGATCCCGGACGAGACGACCGCGATCGCCGTTTTCGGCGCGGACTGGGCCGACTATGTGATCGACCTTGAGCCGACCGTGTTCGCGCACTTCGCGAGCGGCGACGCGGTGGGCGCGGGGAAGGGATGGGATTTGAGCGTGATGAAGAATCGGACGGAGCTGCATTGACACGTCCGATCGTGCGTGCCATGATGCGCCCCACGTTCCTTGGAGTCTCTCATGTACAGCCCGCACTTTCTCGACCGCGCCCACGATCCCGATCCGCAGGGCGACGTCCATACGGAAAACCCCGATCCGCCGTCGATCTTTCTGAACGACGCGGTCCGCACGACCGTCGCGAAGAACCTCGTCGATCTCCGGATCAACGCGGACACGGCCGCCTCCCTGCTGCGCGTGCGCGGGCATGCGGTCGAGTCGCTCGTCCGCGCGGAGTTTCCGGCGCAGGCCGGCCGCTGGGAGATGCCGGAGGTACTGGCACGCTGGATCGACACGCACGAACTGGTCGGAACCTACTGCCACCATCCGGAATCGTACACCAGGTGCATCCTGGCGATGGCGCTGCGCGGCGACGAGGACTTCTCCTCGCGGCGCGGGAGCGAGCTGCTTGGGCTGCGCACGGCCTACGAGGTGAACCTCGCGCTCACGAAGCTCCTGCGCATGGATGCGTTCCTTGCCGAGGCGCGCGCCGTCGGGCGCGTGTGGAGCTCGCTCCTTTGGCCCGTCGTGGAGAAGCCGTGGGACTCGCGGTTCATCCTGCTCGTTCGCCGCGCGTTCGCGTCGCGGCTCGGGTTGCCGCACCACGACGCGCCCATGCGGTTCTACCAGGAGTTCCTGCGCGACCTTGCGCGGTCCTCGGTCGGAATGCCCGATCAATGGGAAGACAAGCTTACGGGCGACGCGTTCCGGCAGGCGATCCAGCGCCGGTTTCGTCACCTGATCCCCGGCGACTGGCCCGACGGCACCGACGAGTGCGTTCGCGGCATCCTCCTTTCCCGCGCGTGGGAAGGACAGGAGCGTGCCGAGATTCGCTGTCTCTGCGAGAGGATGCCGTCCGGCAAGAACGTGACCATGGCCGAATTGGACGCGTATCGCGCGATCATGCGTGCCGCGACCGACGCGGACGCCGCCGCGCGCCGGCTCGCCCACGACGCCATCCACGCCTGGCTCGTCGAGACGCATCCCGAGCTCGCCGAATTCGTCCGTCCGCTCCGCGCCCGTGACTGACCGTCCGGGTTTTTTCTTTTGTCGACGTATGAGAGAATGCCGCCATGGACCTCACGCGCCTGTATTCAACCGTCTCCATCCTCATCGCGTTCGCGACGTTCGTGCCGTACTTCTATGAACTCTGGAAGGGCACGGCCAAGCCGCACGTGTTTTCGTGGATCACGTGGGGCGTGCTTACCGGGCTTGGGTTCGTGCTGTCGCGGAACGGCGGCGGGGGAGAGGGGGCGTGGGTGTTCGCGGCGATGTCGATCGATTGTTTTTTCGTGGCGGCGGTCGCCATCGTTCGTGGAAAGATGGAGATCACGCGGTCCGACCGCGTCACGTTCGTCGCGGCGATGATCGCGACCGCGTTCTATGCGTTCACGCGGGACGCGACCGCGTCCGTCATCCTCGCGGCCGCCATCGATACGGCCGGGTTCTTCCCGACGTTCCGCAAGTCCTACGCCAAGCCGTTCGAGGAACCGCTCGCGTCGTATGCGATCGCGATGTGGAGCTACGTGTTTTCCATCCTTGCGCTCGGCGACCGTACGTTCGTCACCGTGCTCTATCCGGCCGTTCTCATCGCGACCAACGCGGCGTTCGTCACGTTCCTGCTCTCACGGCGTCATTTCTTTTCGTCTTCAACGTAATCATGTGAAAAAGATTCTCGTCGGCGTCTCCGTTCTTTCGCTTGTCGGCGTCGGCGTGCTCGTCGGCTGGCTGCTTGCCCGGACGACGGTCTCGCCAGCGGTCGAGGTTCCCGTGGCCACGATTCCGCCTTCCGCGGCCTTGGCGATCGCGACGCCTCCCGTGGAGACCGTGCCGTCCTCGATCGCGGGCGACTTCGTTCCGCCCGCCGGCCGCGCCGCTGGCGCGAAGGAGTACACCGCCGGCGTGCGGCGCATTCTCACAGCGACCTCGACGGACGGCGTCCGTTTCACGCCGACCGGAACCATCTTTTCCGACCGCGCCAACGTGCCGGACGTGCTCGTCGACGACGACGGGACGATCCGCGTCTATTACATCGGGCAGGGCATTCAGGCGAACAAGGAGGAAAACACCGCGGTCGCGTTCTCGCAGGACGGTGGCAAATCGTGGACCTACCGGCTGCCGACGTACGTGAACTTCCCGAACCACCGCGACCCGAGCGATCCGGACGTGGTCCGTCTTTCCGACGGGACGTACCGGATGTATTTCACGTATAGCGTCAGCGCCACGAAACTTGGCATCGCGTACGCGGACAGCCCGGACGGGATGACGTTCACGTATAAGGGCGGATCGTTTGAGGACGTGGCGGACGCGGTGGACTCGAACACGGTTTTGTTCAATGGTGTCTGGCACATGTTCCTCGGGCGGGAACGGCTGCCGGGACAGCGGCATGCCACCTCAACCGACGGTCGGACGTTCGCGTTGGCGTCCGACGAGGCGCCAAAGCTTCCGGGCCGCGACTACTATTCGAGCGACGAGGTCGTGGAGGACGGCGTGATCCGCTTGTTCGCCTTCAGCAAAACCGAAG
>DAISXX010000119.1:0-3551 GCA_036825695.1 Patescibacteria group bacterium
ACGTAACGCCGCGCTTCGAGCCGGGACAGTATCTTGAGTGGACGCTGCCGCACGCGAAGCCGGATTCCCGCGGCAACCGCCGCACGTTCACCGTCGCCTCGTCGCCGACCGAGCCGCACGTCCACCTTGGCGTCCGCATTCCCTCGGAGAAACCGAGCAGCTTCAAGCGCGCGCTCTCCGAACTCAAGCCGGGCGATCGTGTGTTCGGCTCGAACCTGCTCGGCGAGTTCACCATGCCGAAACGGAACGTCCCGATGGCATGGATCGCGGGCGGGATCGGCGTCACGCCGTTCCGCGCGATGGCGCAGCATATCGTCGACCGCGGGGAGCAACGCGACGTCGTGCTCTATTACGCGTGCAGGACCGAGGCCGACTTCGCCTATCGCGACGTGTTCGAGGGCGCCGCGCCGCTCGGCCTGCGCCTCGTCTGCCTCACCGACTTCCTGACCGCCGACCGCATCAAGAACGACACGCCCGACTACGCGTCGCGCCTCTGGTATCTCTCCGGCCCGCCGATGATGGTCGATTCGTACAAGAAATTGCTGCGTTCGATCGGCGTAAGCAAAAAAATGATTCGAACGGATTACTTTCCGGGATATTGATCGGTTCCCGTCATCCGGGAAGCACGAAGGAAGAGACCGCGACGGTCAATGGGATGTAGACGAGCGCGAACAGCGTGCTTAACAGGACCGCGACCGCCGCCTTTTCCGGATGCGTGTTCAGCTTTGTGGCGAACGCCACGGTGTTTGACGCGAGAGGGACGGTCGACATCAGCAGGATCACGCGATAGATGTCGTTCGAATAGAAGTGAAAGAAATGCGCGTCCATGAGGATGACGAGCAGGGCGACCGACGGCCAGACGAGAAATTTCGCGAGGAAGGCGACTCCCGTGAAGCGAGCGTCCACGGAGAACGTTTGGATGCGCGAAAGGCCCAGCCCCACGAGCATCATTCCGAGGATCGTATAGGTTCCGCGCACGTTCGTGATGAGATCAACGGCCGGAATCGGAAGTCCGAACTGGCAGACGTTGACGACGAGTCCGGCAAGAAACGCATAGATCGTCGGGAGCTTCAGGACCTTCAGCGCGCTTTCGCGCGCTGTGTGGTGCCCGCGCGCCGTCACGAAAAATCCGAGCGTGTTTTCGAAGAACACGAATCCGAGGATCGAAAGCACGACGAGGCTCATCGTCGTTTCGTCAAACAACGCGAGCGCGACGGGAATGCCGAAGTAGCCCGTATTTCCTGTGCCACTCGTGAACGCGAGGATGTTCCGTTCCGAACCGTTCCAGATGCGGCCGGCAATCCAGTAGAACGCGACGCACATCAGGCACGCGATGCCGAAGAACAGAACCGGAAGCGAGAATGCCGCCGCGGTCAGGGGCGCGGTCGCGGTCCCGGAAAAGATCACCACGGGCGCGATGGCGTAAATGAGCAGGGACGCGATCGATTCCGTTTTCACGTCGAGGCGCTTTCCCGCGATGAATCCGACGAACACGACGAGATAGAGCGGGAGCAGCTTGACGAGCAAGATGAAAAAAAGAGACATAGGCTCATACAGTACAGGATCCGGAATCATTTTCCGAGCAGGCGTTTCCGGCGCCGCGGAAATCGGTTATCCACAGATCGAACGCCTCTCGACGTCGTTCAGGACATAAAAAGACAACCCGATCGGGTTGTCTTTTTATGGCGGAGAGGGAGGGATTCGAACCCTCGAAACCTTGCGGTTTACACGCTTTCCAAGCGTGCGCACTAGACCAACTATGCGACCTCTCCATGGGTGCGAGGACGGCAGAAATATACATGGCGGGTTCGGATCTGGCAAGGGTGGAAAGAAAAAACCGATCCGACAGGCATCGGACCGGAACGATTACTCGGCCTTCTTCATCAGGAAGACGGTGACGGTGGCCCCGTCGTCCAGCACGGTCCCGGTCTTCACGATCGAAAATCGGTTGCCCTGGTAGATCGGTTCGGGCTGGACGAGGCGTTCGCGGCCCTGGATTTTTCCGCTGTACCCGGAGCCGCCGGTGTAGAAATAGTCGCTTCGCACCACGCCCTGCTCGTCGGCGTACAGGACGGAAACGGCAGATCCGTTGTCGCCGAGGGGCGATATCGAAATGAAGGTCCCCTCGTCGACCGTCCCGTCGGTCGGAACGTCTGCGTGCGGGTTGCACCCCGCGAGAAGGAGCGTAAGAATGAGCAGGCGCATGACTGATTTCCTCCGGACGGATAACCTATGGGAATCTGTCGGTTTCGTCAAGCATCTGATACAATCCAGCGGTATGAACACCTTCATTCCCGGCCCGCTCGCCGACACCGCGCGCAACCTGTTGCGTCGCGCCGGATATGGGGAGCATCGCGGCCACGAGGCGCAGCTGTCGTATACGAAGCGCATCCAGGGATCGTTGTTTCCGCGCTACCACGCGTACGTCGAGGATCGCGACGGCGGGATGCAGCTGAATTTGCACCTCGACCAGAAGGAAGCGTCGTATGGCGGCGGCCACGCGCACAGCGGGGAGTACGCCGGGCCGCTCGTCGAGCGTGAGAACGCGCGCATCGTCGCGTTCGTGAAATCGCTTCGGTCGGAATCGGAAATTCCGACGACCCACGACGAACGACCGATGACCAAAAAATCATCCGGCGGATTTTTCTCGTGGCTCATGGGAGAATGATATGGCAATGGAAGGAACGCACGTTCGATTCGCGCGGGATCTGGCCGAGACGCTTGGCGTCGTCGACCGGCGCGCGTATTACTCCGGCGCGGTGTATCCCGATTCACGCTATCTGACCGGCATACCGCGCACCGCGACGCACAATGGCGATTCGCCCGACGATCCGTTCGCGCCCGGGCTCACCGACTTTGAGAAGGGCTGGGCCACGCACGTCCAGTACGACCGCGAGTCCGTGATCTTCAAACGGACGGCGTTCACGTGGGTCACGAAGGAGGATCCCGACCAGTGGGTGCACTATACGTCCATGAAGCTCGTCGAGGACATGCGTTCCGTCCGTGAGCTTGGCGAGGACGTGACGATCCTACGGGAGATCGCGTTCGTGGAGCGCCCGCGCGGCGAGGATCCGACCATCATGGAAACCTACTACGCCGATCTCCGCGAGGCGTACCAGACGCAATGCGGCGATCCGAACGATTATCGCGCCTTTTCGCTCAAGAACGGCATCGACGAGCCGCGCGTCAACCGGATGATCCTGCTCGCGGAATCCTATTTGAACTCCGACGCCATCGTCGCGTCCATCCATTCCGTCTATGACCACGTCCTTCGCGCCGCTTACGACCGCGACGGCCGCTGAGGCGCTGACGCAATTGAAATCGTCCGCGGGCGGCCTTTCGCCCGACGAGGCCGCGCGCCGTCTCGCGGCGAACGGGCCGAACGAGCTCCCGCGCGAAGGCGTCCGTTGGCAGCGCGTGCTGCTCCGGCAATTCGCGTCGCCGTTTTTGTACCTGCTCGCCGCCGCGGCCGTGGTCGCGTGGTTTTTGGGCGAGCATATCGACGCGTACATGATCGCGGGATTCGTCGTGGTCAACGCCGGGCTCGGGTT
>DAISXX010000120.1:0-3504 GCA_036825695.1 Patescibacteria group bacterium
CGAGTGGCGCGCGGACGCGCCACTCGAGTGGAAGATCATGCGACGCGACGGCGTACCGCACCTCGAAAAGCACGGCGTTGCGCCGAAGGCGGTCGGCACCGAGCAGACGCGCGTGTTCGAAAGCGGCGGCGAGCTGTTCGCGGTCGACTGGATCGAGGACGCGGCGAACTCTCGCAACGTCGTCCGATCCCTCCTCAGCGGCACGCGCGTCGACATCTCGCACGCGCACGTTACGATCACGGACATCCGGGCAACCGATACGCGCCTCGTCGTCACGTTCCTCCTTCGCGGCCGCGAACACGATATGGGCCGCCGTGGCGCCCCGCAAACCATGGTACTCGACCGACGCACCGGTACGTGGCCGAACGAGCGTCTTCCCGGCGAGCCCGTCGACGAACGCTGGCACCACACGACTCGCGCGAAGGAACTCGGCGAGCCGAACGACCGTGTCGTCCTCGTCGAGATGGCGCGGCGAGACGCGGACGACCGCGTCGTCGCCCACGGCGTACGCGTCGTGACCGATCGCGGCGAGATCTTCTACCCGCTCCGCGGCGTCGCGTTCGAAACGCTGCAGCTCGTCGGCGACGCGCTCTGGGGCTGGCGCCACACGCCCAGCGGCATCATCCTCTCCCGCTACCCGCTCCCCCTGCCTGCCGGCAGGCATGGCCGCGACTGAACGAGTCGCGGATTTTTTATTGACGCGCTCCCGATTCCGTGATCAAATGCCCCGGCCAAACAAGGAGTCCCCTTGGCGCATGACCACGCAGACGATCGCCTCCGACGCGTCCTTGGGGTGCTTTCCGCGCACCCGCTCACCGACGGCAACGCGCGCCGCGCACAACGTGCCATCGCGGGACACTCGGTCCCGCTTCGCCCGCACGAAGTCGCGGCCCTCACGCTGCCCACGGGAGCCGGACACTGGGTCGTGGGTGTCACGAACGACCACGCGGCCGTAACGGTTCGTCTCGAAGGAAACGGATCGCTCGTCTACGCGCATCCGTTCCATCCGCCAGCGGTAAGCGGAACGACGGACTTCTCCTACGAGAATCTCAATCGCGTGCGCATGAGTCGATTGTCCGACGAATTCGCCGCGGTGTTCGACGACGTGTTCGTATCGCGAACGGAACGCGTGACCACCGCAAACGCGTCCGTTCGTCGCGGTCCGAACGACCACACGCTCCAAGACGGAGAGGACGCATACGTCCTTTCCCTCGAGACCGAACAGGTCCGTGAACCGGTGCGGGAAGGGTTCCTGACGGACGGAGACGACGGCAAGCGCCGCGACGCCCGCGTCCGGTCGATCGACGGATCCGTGAACGTCGTGGTCCGTGACTCCCGACCGAAGGATTGGGACTTCATCGCGAAGGTCGGCAACCGTCTCGTTCTCACGGGCGCCAAGAACGACGCGACGCAGACGCGCGTCCGCACGTCCGTGATCGTCCGAATCGACGAGGACGTGACGGTTCCGTACCGCAATCTCCTTGGCAACGGCATGCGCGTGCGCGACGGAGCGCTCGTCGCGTGCGACACGGACGTCGGGCCTGGGTTCCTTTGGATCCGTGCGGACGAGGTCGACCGCGAGTACCCTCTCTACGGCCCGCTCAAGAACATCAAATCGACCGACGAGCACGCGCTCGAAGGCTGGCACGTCGAAGACGACACGCTGTTCCTCACCCGCTACTCCCGCGACTAGTTCGCGGATTTTTTATTTTATAACATGGAGCGGAAGAACAAAGAGACAGCCGAGACGGCCTCGAAGCAGATACGAACATTCTTCCAAGAACGTACGGAGGACAAATAAAAAAAACGCCCCGTGGGATCGGGTCGTCAGGCGGGCGTGGTACGGGTTTCGAAGAACGTCCGAAACATCGGGGGGAACACTTCGAGCTGGCACTGCGCGCTCATCCCGGGCGAAAGACGCCCACCGACCCGGTCAAACATCCGTCGCCCGAGCGGGCCGGCACAAACCACGGGAAGAACGGGGACGGATGCCTCCGCATAGTCGGCGACCATCCGGAACACGTCATCCTCAACATCGCCCCCAAGCACGACGACACGGTCCGGAACGACGCCGTTCGGCAGAACGCCGACAGTTCGGCGCTCTCCTTCCGCCTCGCCGAATCGTCCGCGCATCAGCGACCGGACGCGATCGTCCATCGCGTCGCCCGACACGACGAGCACCGCTTCCGATGGCATATTGAAAATCAGTGCGTTTACCGCCCGCTGAATCTCCCGTCCGAACGTCGGGTCAAAGGACCCAACCAACAACACGTGCATTAGTGCTCCAGATTGCACGCGCACCCTATCAAAAATTTCGTGATTTGTCAAGGAATCCCTAGCAAATCGACACAATAGACCCCTTAGGCCTTGACGGATCCTGGGTTATCTGGTATTCTGCTTTCTTGTGATGAGGGTTGATGCTTATCCCCTCTCGGATTCAAAGGAACTCCCAAAAGGATACTTCGCACAGGAAAGTCGAAAGATAACACGCAGGATCTAGTAACACCGTTTACGCCTGAACTGGTCTTCTCAACTTGGAATCAAAAACGCCCTCCCCGCTTGTCGTGGAGGGCGTTTTGTTTATTGACACGGACGATAAAATCGCCTAAGGTGCATTGCCGTCGATATCGACGGACTGGCCCTTTGCAACCGAGGATACTCATGGCAATTCCCTACCGCGATCGATTCGCGGAAATCATCGCCACCGCGGGCGGAACCGTCGAGGACGAGCGTTACGTGACCCGTCCCGGCGTCATCGTGATGAACGTTACGGAACCCACTCTGGAAGCCGAGCGGCTGGCCGACGTCATCGGACTCGACCACGACCTCGACGGCAACGCCTGGGTCGCGGCGCTCGATGGACGGATCACGTATCTCTCCTTCCCCGCGTCCGACGACCGAACGGGCAAGGAATACCTGCGTGCCATCGTCGAGGACCGCGGACACACGTCCGTGACCGCGCGCGGCTACGCGAGCGTCCTGTTCGCGGGGATCTCACTCGAGGATTCGATCGAGCTCATCGCCGGACGCGCCGGACGCAGCGCGCGCCTCACGTCGAGCGACACCAACGCGCAGAACGACACGCTGTACTGCCTGCACGGAACCCCCGAGCAGCGCGCGGCGCAGCGCGCGTTCGTCGAGGCGGTGCTCGCGATCCGCGCGAGCGTCACGAAGGAATCGGTCGGCGGCCGCTACGAGCACAACAAGCTCAATCTCGGCAACCGCGCCACGCTCCTGCACGTCGGCATGTGCCTCGAGGACTGGCAAGGCCTCTTCCGAGGCCGCCTCCAGAAGCACGGCAACGAGCCGTGCGTGCGCGAGGCATTCGCCCGCGCATGCGTCCTTCTCCACGCCCGATTTCCCCACGTCATCCGCAACCCCGCCGACTACGGCTTCTCGGAGGAACTCCCATGAGCACTCGCCCGTTCCTGTTCCTATACATCTCCGAACACTCCCGCCGCAAGCTGCTGGAGTGGCACGAGATGATGCATCGCTACGGCATCG
>DAISXX010000121.1:0-3488 GCA_036825695.1 Patescibacteria group bacterium
GCTTCGCACGCTCCACCTTCGTGGCTTGCGGCGTGGCGAAGAACAACTCGTTCACGGCCTTCACGAGGAACGGGCGCGCGATGGCCTGGATCTTGTCGCGCTTTTCGAACTTCGCCTTTTCGTCATCGTTTTTCGGGCTCACCATGTCGCGCTTCTTCTTGCCGAGCGCGGCGCGGGCCTCCTCGATGAGCTTCACCGGGGCCGCGAGGTGCTTCGAGCCGAACGCGAACGCGTCGAGCGCGGTGGCTTCCGGAACCTGGTCGCAACCGGCCTCGATCATGATCACCTTGTCGGACGTGCCGGCGAAGGAGAGGTCGAGCGCGGACTTCTTGCGTGCGTCATACGACGGGTTGATCACCCACTCGCCCTCGATCTGGCCGATGCGGATGTCCGCGATCGGACCGTCCCACGGGATGTCGGAGATGTGCAGCGCGCAGGAGGCGGCGATGAGGCCGATGATGTCCGGGTCGTTCTCGCCGTCGAACTGGAGACAGGTGACGACCACCTGGATCTCGTTGCGCATGCGGTCGTCGAACAGCGGGCGGACGGCGCGGTCGATGTAGCGGGCGACGAGAATGGCCTCATCGGTCGGACGCCCTTCCTTCTTCATGAAGCGTGACCCCTTGATGCGGCCGGCCGCGTAAAAGCGTTCTTCGTATTCCACTTGGAGCGGGAAGAAGTCGAGGCCCTCGCGGACGGATTCGCTCATGCACGCGCTTGCGAGCACCACCGTGTCGCCGTACTGCACGGTGCAGGAGCCGTTCGCCTGGTTGGCGAACACGCCGGTCTCAATGATGAGATCCTTGCCGCCCCATTGGACGGTAAATTTCTTGCTGTCTGGCATAGACGCAGATAGTCGTCCTGCCGAGACGTAAGGATTCGAGATCATCTCGAATTCTCTGAGTCCCGACAGGAGCGGGTTAAGTCGTTAGGAGATCGGTCCGTTCCGCGAACGGGCCGACGGTCTCAACGATCTAGAATTCCATTCTGCGTCCGCGGTTCTCCTCCTGTTTGTCTTCCGGCGCCTGCATGAAGAATCCGCCAGTCTTCTCCTCGACCGGATCTTCGTCGTTATCCTCCGGCTTTTCCTCGAGAATTTCTCCCCCGCGCGGCGCTCCGGCACCGGACGGGCGTCGGGCCGGGCCGATGAGGAAGCGACGCTTGTTATCGGAAAGGTTCGTATATTCGTCCGAGGCTTCAACGAGTTTGCTCGATGTCGTCTCACGGAATCCCATCACCTCTACGATGCGGCCGCGCGACTTCGCGAAGTCGATGAGGGGAACGAAGTCGCCGTCGCCCGTGACGAGTACCACCGCGTCCATCGTGTCGAGCATGCGCACCACGTCGATGGCGAGGCCCACGTCCCAGTCTGCTTTCTTCTGTCCTGACAGATACTCCATCAATTCCTTTTCGCGCAACTCGATCCCGAGTTTCTTCAGGGCTTCGAAAAATGGCGTTTCGTCCTGCGTCTTCGTGCTAACCACGTACGCCACGGCGCGAATGAGCTTGCGTCCCGCAACCGCGTCCTCCACGATGTTTCCAAAATTTACGCGCCGACCGAACAAATACCGGGCCGAGTAGTACATGTTTTGCGTGTCGATAAAAACGCCGACGCGCTGTTCTAAATGCTTCATAGTTTTGAAAAGCACCCCGCCTCTTGGAAGAGGCGGGGCACTAAAATTACAGGCCGAGATCTTCCTTGAGCTTCTTGGCCGCCTTTTCGTCCTCGCGCTCGAGATACTTCATAAGGCGATGCCGCTCGTGAACCTTCTTGATCAAACCGCGTCGGGACGAGAAGTCCTTCTTGTGCTCCTTCAAGTGATCCGTGAGATCACCGATTTCGGCGGACAAAATGGCGATCTGCACCTGCGGCGAACCGGTGTCCGACTCGTGGGTGCGGAACTTCTCGATGACTTTTTGCTTCTTTTTCGGATCCAACATAGTGGTCGAGTCACGCTTGTCCGAGCGAGGGAGTTGATCCCCTGGCCAAGATGGCGTCATTAATTACAGACGAATCGTAGCAAATGCTTGGATTTTCGTCAATTGTTGTCGAAATCGTCGACACGAAGGATTGCAAATACGGGCAGAAAATGGCAGGTTTATGCAGGAGGTGTGAATGCGGAATGGCGATTCGACTTCTCGGAGGTTCGACGAGAGCCTGACGGAGCGGATTCAGAACGGTCCGGAGGAGGCCAGGCCACACGCGAAGGCATGGCTCGGCGTAGTTCAGGTTCCGAATATTGTGGGGGTGGACGCGTACGCGACCGCCACCTATGAGATCGACGAGCCGCCCAAATTCGGTGTGATTCCGATCGTGAGCCTCGGGCTTCCGTTCAATCTCATGGTCTTTGGTCATTCGGCGGTTTGGGAAGGTAACCGTGCGACCGTCCGTTGGCATGACGGAGGGGAATACGTGGAACGCGCGTCTCTCCTTCCTGACGGACAGGAACGTGTCACGCATACCCTGGCCCACGGCGCGCTCGTCGCGGTCTTCCTCGCGGAACCGGACGCGGTCGACTGGGCTCGCGCGAAGGCAGGGGCCCTGCATGCCGCCCACCGCGCCAGCGTTGCTGCCTACCGCGCCGCGCTCTGACGGGTTTCGACCCGTTTTTAATTTTGTCGCGTAACGAAAAAAACGCCAGGTTTGGCGCAGGGTTCGGACAAGGTCATTCCTTCGCGGGCTCGTCCTTGATCCCGTCGATCAGGATCAGCGCCGGGACCGCGAGGATGGGGATCGCGAGCGGAATGCCGAGGATGGCGAACAAGGCGAGTCCTTCGTTGTCGTTGCTTTTCCCGTAGAAGTACGCGTCCTGGATGAGGGAGAGCATCGTGGCCACGGACGCGAATCCTATGACGTCGAATGCGATGAGGAGGAGCATCCCGAGCAAGAAGCGGGTTTGTGTGGACATGGAAACGTCTCCGTGACGATGTTCACATAACCAAAAGGCGGGGTCAAGCGACCCCGCCTTCACGTTCGAACTTATTTCAGCAGCGCGTCGATGGCGGCCTTCACCGTGGCGGCGGACTGGGCGCCCTTGATGATGGCGGCCGTATCCGTTCCCTTCGCGTTCGTCTTGTAGATGAACGTGCCCGGGGTGCCGGTCACGCCGGCTCCGGCGCCACCCGCGGCTTCCTTCGCGACGAGGTCGCCGATGGCCGTGTTCGCCTGGCAGGCCGTGAACTTCGCGGCGTCGAGGCCAAGGTCGGCGGCGAGCTTCTTATAGAGGTCGGCGCCGAGCGTTGACTGGTTCGTGAACAGCGCGTCGGCCATTTCCCAAAACTTGTTCTGCTGGCCCGCGCATTCGGCCGCGATGGACGCGTTCTGCGCTTCCGGGTGGAAGGACAGCGGGAAGTAGCGGTAGACCCAGCGCACCTTGCCGTCGTAATCCTTCATGATCTGTTCGAGCGTCGGATGGAAACGGTCGCAGAAGGGGCACTGGAAGTCGGAGTATTCGATCATCACCACCTTTGCCTTGGAAAGATCACCA
>DAISXX010000122.1:0-3436 GCA_036825695.1 Patescibacteria group bacterium
CGGACTCGCCGCCGTCCCAGGTGGCGGTAACTGTGTCGCCGATCTTGTACGCGCCTCCGGCACCGGCGGCGCGTACAAGATCGGCGACACGGTCACCGCCACCTGGGACGGCGGCGAATCGGGCGACGACGAGGGCGCGGAAGTGACGGCCGTTACGGTCGACTTCTCGCAGTTCGGCGGCGGCTCGTCCGTTTCCGCCTCCGCGGACGGCGACTTCAACTGGACGGCTTCCTACGTGATCTCGGCGGGCGCGGTGGATACCACCAACCGCAACGTGACCGTTACCGCCACGGATAATGCCAGCAATGACACCACGACGGCCGACACCACCAACGCCACGGTGGACAACGTCGCCCCGACGGTCAACGACGGCCGCATCTCCATCTCCGGCCATTCCGGCACCGGCGGCGCGTACAAGATCGGCGACACAGTCACCGCAACGTGGGATAATACGAACGAAGGCGACAATAACTCGGACACCATGGCTTCCGTCACCGTGA
Source organism: Patescibacteria group bacterium (assembly GCA_036825695.1). GTDB lineage: Bacteria > Patescibacteriota > Patescibacteriia > UBA9934 > GWF2-40-263 > YC12-FULL-57-11. The sequence continues at coordinate 501 of DAISXX010000122.1, forward strand.
ACTTCACGGAGTTCGGCGGCGGCGCGGCGGTCGCGGCGAGCAATTCTTCCGGAACCTGGACCGCGACCTATGCCATCTCGGCGGGCGCGATTGACGACGCGGGCAACAACGTGAGCGTTACGGTGACCGACAACGCGGGCAACGTCACCACCACGTCCGACACGACCGGCGCGACGGTGGACAGCATCGCCTCGACGGTCACGAACGGCAACATTTCCATCTCCGGCGCCTCCGGCACCGGCGGCGCGTACAAGATCGGCGACACAGTTACCGCCACCTGGGACGGCGGCGAGTCCGGCGACAACGGCGAGGGGGAGAACTCCTCGGCGACGGTCAACTTCTCGCAGTTCGGCGGCGGCTCGGCCGTCGCGGCCTCCGCGGACGGCGACTTCAACTGGACGGCCACCTACGTGATCGTTGCGGGTTCCGTCGATACGACGAATCGCAACGTCAGCGTCACGGCCACGGATAACGCGGGCAACACGACGACCACGGCCGATACCACCAACGCGACGGTGGACAACATTCGTCCGACGATCACGAACGTTCTGGCCATGGATGCCGATAACGACGGTATTCTCGACGGAATCAACGTGTCGTTCAGCGAGGCGATCGCGAACGCGGCCGCGGCCGCGAACGGATTCAACGCGACGTCGGCTACCGATCACGGAAGCTGCACCGGCGAAAGCATCGATCCGGACGGATCGGGCAGCGCAATCCTTTCGTTCGAATGCACGCTGACTGATACGTCCGTTGGCGACCTGACGCTTGCGTTTACCGCAAACGCGGGTGTCGTCGATGACGTTGGCAACCAGATGTCCTCGGTTTCGCTCACGGACGAATCGTCTCCGTCGATCGAAGACGGCGCTCAGCCGCTTCTCCTGACGGTTACCCCGGCCGACGGGGCCACGTCGATCGAGCGCGACGCTTCCATCGTTCTCGAGTTTACGGAGGCGATGGCGGATGAAGACTACGTGGAGGGCGCGGAGTTTACGAGCGACCCGGACCCGACGCGTTGGTCTTCGTCGACGGATGCCGAAGAACACACCGTCACGTTGATCCATGGGAACGATCTCTCGTGCGGGCGCGTGTATACGATTGCCCTTGACGATGCCACGATCACCGACGTGAACGGGAATGACCTTGATCTCGCCGACAGTGTCGTTTCGGGCGAATGGTCGTTCACCTCGAAGCGCTGCAGCTCTGGCGGCGGCGGTGGCGGCGGTTCGTCCTCCAGCTCGTCGAGCTCGAGCTCTAGCTCGACCACGACCACGACGGATGACACCACCACGACTGACAATTCCAACACCGAGACGGTCGATCTCTACACCGATGATCATCATGACGAGATCGACGGCCTGACGACCGACAGCGAGGGTCGCGACTGGGCGCCGGATTCGTCCGAAGACGGGGCATCCCCTTACGACGGTTCCACCCAGACGATTTCCGAAGTGCTCCCGGGCGAACTGATTCGTTCCGAGCACTACAACTCGGTGTACTACGTCACCTCCGACATGACGCGCCGCCCGTTCTGGGACTCGCAGACCTACTTCACCTGGGCCGGTAGCTGGGATGACGTGGTGTGGGTCACGGACGCCACGCTCGCCACGCTCACTCTCGACCATCCGATGCTCCCGAAGGCGGGCGTCGTGCTGGTAAAGATCCAGAGCGACCCGAAGGTCTACGCGGTGGACGAGGCCACGGACGGTTCCTACACCAAGCATTGGATCCCGGACGAGTCGACGGCCATCGTGCTGTACGGTTCCTCCTGGGCCGATTACGTGATCGACGTGGAAGCCACGGTCATGCACTGGTATGACGAAGGTGATGACATGTCGTTCGGCGATACGGTCAGCAAGAGCATCATGAAGACCCGCGCGTCGATTGCGGCCCTGATGGCCGGTCTCTAGCGCTTCGCAAAAACGCCCAAACGGGCGTTTTTGCTTTGCACAGGCAAACCCTTGAACGTTTTTGGATGTTCCTCTATACTTCAGCCACCCGGGCAGGTACCCAAGCGGTCAACGGGGACAGACTGTAAATCTGTTGGCTCACGCCTTCGAAGGTTCGAATCCTTCCCTGCCCACCACCTGGAATCCGCGCCGGCGTAGCTCAGCGGCAGAGCAGCTGTTTTGTAAACAGCAGGTCGCCGGTTCGAACCCGGCCGCCGGCTCCACGGCACTTGACCGAAACCAGCCGATTTGATAGCATTCCACCGTTAGAATAAACCCCATATGTCGCAGGATAATCTCATCAAGCTCGAGTGCACCCAGTGCAAGAACGTGGGGTACATGAGCCACAAGAACAAGAAGACGCTCAAGGAACGCCTGGAACTCAAGAAGTTCTGCAAGTGGTGCCGCGTGCACATGGCGCACAAGGAAACCAAGTAAAGCCGCCGAAAGGCGGCTTTCGCTTTGGATAAAAAAGACTCCGACATGGGGTCGGAGCAGAGAGGGGTCAGCGCGGCTTGGCGAAGATGTCGCGGCCGGCGTAGTGGTCTTCCGCCGGGTTTGAGGTGGCGGCCGTCCAGTTGCGCGTCAGCCTGCCGGCATCGAACCGGTGCATGGCGTTCCGGAGACCGCCGCGACCGTCGGCGATGTTGAGGAACGCGACGAGTTCGTCGGACGGCTCGTGCACTTTGATGTGCTTCGCGGCGAGCCGGCGCAGGGCCTCGCGCATCTCCCAAGGTCCGTTGCCGTTGCCGGGACTTCCCGAGGGTTTGGCGAGGACGATCACGTGGCGCGTCATGCGTCGGGTGACCGCGTCGAGGGCCGATTCGACGGGGTGGATGTCGTAGATGGCGTCGTATGCCTTGGCGAAGGTGACCACGCAGACGACATCCCCGGCGGCGAGCAGGGAAGAGAAGCTAATCTCGTCCCCGATCTCGAAGCCCTCGTCGGTCGATTTCAGCGGGAGGAGAGTGGGGACCTGCAAACCAT
>DAISXX010000123.1:0-3398 GCA_036825695.1 Patescibacteria group bacterium
GTGGTGGTCGGCAGCGAAAACGCGACGACCTCCTCGGCGGCCAACGGCGCGTCGAACGCGATGCGCACGGACGTGTCGGAAATTTGTTCGACCGAGCGGCCGACGTTTCCCTGGGTCTTGGTGACAAGTAATTCCTCAATATCGCCCGCGGAAACCGGATCGCGGCTTTCGAGTAAAAACGACGTGTCCGCCGCGACGCCGAGCGCGTCCGCGGAAACCGGGGTGAGCGTGAACTGATCCTGGGCGTACGCGGTGCGGACGCCGAAGAACGGCTGGACCACGAGCACGACGATCACCGCGAGCGCGAGGACCGGAGTAAACATCGCAAAAAGTTTGGCACGTGACATACGGGGATGCGCCGCGGCGATCGCCTCCTGGAGGCGCAACCGAAGCGACTCCTTGAAACCCGGCCGGGGCGTGGCGTCAATGGAATGAATGTGCCGGCTCAAATCAGCCGTCCATTTCTCCAACGACGGGTCCACGGGTTCCTTACGCGATTGTTCGTCAGGTTCCAGCATAGGTCGTTTGGCATTTTTTCAACGCGCGATGGAGAATCACCCCGACGTTATTTGGCGTCACCTTCAGCGCCGACGCGATCTCTCCGTTGTCGCACTCGCCGTAGTACTTCATCGTCACCGCGATTCGTTCGCGCTCGCTCAGTTTTTCCAGCGCCGTCTCGAGCGATTTCCCAAGAATCTCCCGGTCGATCTCATCCGGCGCGTGCGGGACGGTGGACGGCCGGTCGTGCTGCGTTTCGTCGAACTCCTCGGTCGGCTTCTTCGTACGGTGATGATCGGTAATGCGGTTCGTCGCGATGCGGTAGATCCACGCGGAGAACGACGTTTTCCACACGAACGACATCCGATGCGTGAACGCCTTCATGAACACGTCGGACACCAGGTCCTCCGCGGTCTGCCGGTGCCCGACGCGCCGAATCACAAACGCGTGAATCTTGTCGAAGTAGCGTTCGTACAGTTCGTTGAACGCGTTGTCGTCGCCGGCATGCATGGCGCGAACGAGTTCCTCGTCGGTTCGACTCCCCGTTTCGGAGGCCTCGCGAAATCGACCGAGCAAATCCGCCGCGAACGCAAACACGCGTAACCACGCTTCCTTCAACGATGGGAATGCAAACACGTTACCGTTCATATTGTCCACAGTATAGCACGTCGCGCAACAAAAAAAATCACGGTCTGTCTTCCAACCGTGAGAGAGCGTCGCGCGCGGCGGCGACGGAGGCGTCGCGCGGAGAACGTCCGCGACCGGTACCAAGGAGCCGTTCGTTCGCCCACGCTTCCACCACGACGACTCGTTCGCCGGTCTCGTCGCCGTCGGAGACCGTGGCGTAGAAGGGATTTTCCATTCCGCGTCGGACCACGCGGGTCTGAAGCGCCCCCTTGGGGTTGTCCGCCCCGACCATGACCGCGAACGCGGGAAGATTCGGGATCACCCACTTCGAGACGAACGCGCGCACGGCGTCGCATCCGCCGTCGATCATGAGCGCTCCAAGCACCGCCTCGATGCCGCACGCGAGCTGGCGCTCGGTAATGTCTCCGTCCTCGGCTTCGTACAACAGGAATCCCGCGAGATCGATGTTTCGCGCGACATCGGCAAGCACGCGATTGCTAACCCAGTGCGACACCCGTTCCTCCATGTCGGAGGTCTCGTAGTACGGGAACGCGTGAAACAGGTACAACCGCAGGTGGAGACGGATGGCCGCGTCGCCCACGTGCTCCAGGCGACGGTTGTGCGGCCGGCCGCGGCGCGGCCCGCGCGGCCGGACGTATGACGGATCGACCATCGCGAGCCGGATGAGCTCCGGATCGCGAAACGCGTAGCCGTACGTCTCCTCAAAGTCTCCTGGGATCTCCGAAAGAACGGCGTCATCGGCCATGTGCATCCTCGCTCCGAAGGGTGGGACGATACCGGACGATCGCCGACCTGTCAACCCAACCCCATCCGCTTCGACCGCAAGACGCGATGGTAGCTCACCGCGAACCGATGCGCCTCGTCACGCGCGCATTGAAAAATCTCCTTGCCGCGCATCGCCGCGCGATGGAGCTCGACGTTGCCGCGGTCGTAGACGAGACGGTCCTGCTTGCGGTCGAATCCCTTCGCGATCCCGATCATCGGCACCTGGATGCCGAGCTCGTCCATCACCTTCTGCACGCGGCTCACCTGTCCTTCGCCGCCGTCGATGATCATGATCACGGGCAAATCCCAACCGCGCGTGCCGCGTCGCGCCAATCTCCGACGCAACACTTCCTCCATCGACGCGAAGTCGTTCGCGCCGGTTACGGTCTTGATCTTGAACTTTCGATACAGCGCCTTCGCCGGCTTTCCTTCCTCGAACACCACCATCGACGCGACGGACGACGTTCCCGAGATGTTCGAGATGTCGTACGCCTCGATGCGGCCGTTCAAATCGAAGTAACCCTGCGGCTTCACCTCCGCGAACGGCAGCTCGACGTCCTCCTTCGTGATGATCGACACGTCGCGAATGTGCTCGAGCGCGAACACATTGTTGCGCAGTGCCGCCGCGTCTTCGAACCGCTGTTCCTTCGCCGCGCGCCTCATCTCAACCTTGAGCTGGCGGATAAGCTGCGGTTTCTTTCCCTCGAAAAATAAGACCAGACGGCGAACAATCTTGCGATATTCCGTCTTTCCGATCGCGCCCGTGCAAACGCCGGGACACTTATGCAAATGCACGTTGAAGCACGGCCGATGTTTTCCGGTCTCCTCCGGCGGCTGGCAGGTGCTCCACGGAATGACGCGACGCAGGTACTCGATCGATCGTTTCAACGACAATCCGCTCGTGAACGGACCGAACACGGCAATGAACTTTTTCTTCGCCGCGGGCGACAAGCGCTTGTCGAACGGGTTGATGCCGAGCCGTTCGAGGTCGAGCTGGCGCATGATCACCGGACGCGGGAACGGGTCGTTCGAGATCGTCAGATACTGAAAGCTCTTGTCATCCTTTGCGAGGATGTTGTATGGCGGCAGGTGCGCCTTGATCTGGTTCGCCTCGAGCACGAGTGCCTCGATAACGGTCTGCGTTTCAACGTAATCGATGCGCGCAATCTTCTCGACGAGTTCCTGGATGCGCGCGCCGCGGCCGTCCCCCGTCGAACGGAAATACGACGTGACGCGATTCTTAAGCGACGTGGCCTTCCCGACGTACATCAGCGTCCCGGCCGCGTCGTAATAGAAATACACCCCGGGATTGTCGGGGAGCGCGCCGTTCTGAATGTGGATCGTTGCGGGAATCATGTTGCGGCTTATACGACATTCTAATTCGTTTCGTCCAATTTTCGAAGAAATATTCCCCGATGTTCGATTTCGCGAACGGACCGGGCTTGACCTGGTCTTTTTTAGGACAATTTCACTGCATAAACTCATCG
>DAISXX010000124.1:0-3392 GCA_036825695.1 Patescibacteria group bacterium
CAGGACAGAACAGTCAACGGGAACGTGTTTCGGCTTTGGAGGAGGCGGCTCGGGATGGCGCGCATGGCCATGGCCATGCGCGGCCGGCTTGTGGGCGTCGTGGGACATATGGTCATGTTTTAACATGGAAATTCCAAACGATCAAAAAAACAAGCTCCAAACGTGGAGCTTGTTCTTGGTCTTTTGGGTCTTCCTGCTTATTTCTTGGCAACCATGCAAGCCTTGCACTTGCAGCAAGCGAGCATGAGGAGAGCGGACAGACCAACCAGGACGTACACCACGCGCACCACCATCGGCCAGCCGCCAAGGACGGCGTCCACGAGGTTAAAGTTGAACGCGCCCACGAGGCCCCAGTTCAACGCGCCGATCCAGACGAGTGCCGCCGCCAACTTGTGAACGCCGCACATGGGATGACCCATCATACAGGGAGAGAAAAGAATAAGGACCGTGTGGATAACTGCATTCACTTTAACACGTTTTGCGACCACCGTCCCATTCGACCACGGCACCGGCCCGCACCTCGATGGTCTCGGCGCGCCGCAACGAGGCTACCTGGGCCCGCGACAGGATGGAAACGTGCGGCACGTCGCACAAATATTCCGGAACGAACCAGACCGGTTCCTCGCTCGTCATCCACTCGCGGCGGTCGAAGCGCGAGAGATCGACGGGACGCGAGAACGAACGGAGCGTCTTCTTGCCGTTCGACTGGAGGAAATACTCGTGGAAGTACGACATCGCGAGCTCGCGGACGGTTCGATACACCGGCTCCCGATAGCGCAGCACCGCGTGATTCGTCTTCGAGATGGCTCCCCACGCGCCATGGCGTCGAAACAGCGCGACCACGTGGTCCTGGTCGTCCCTCGAGGACGTGAGGTCGAGAACAAGCGAACGTTCGCCATGGAACGCGAGCGCGGCGGCGGCGAGCATGGCGCCTTCCATGCAGTGGGCACGCCTCTCACGCAAAACGAGCCGGGGCGAGAGACACGTGTCCCCGTCCGGCTCGTGGTTTTGCGGAAGCTCGTTCAAAAAATCCTGAATGCGGGCCGGAGTGGAAAGCCGGCGAAGGACGCGTCGCTCGTCGGAAGTCCACGCGGAACTCACAGAAGCGGGACGCGGCGCTGGTGGCGAAACAGCCAAAGGCTCGACGCGAAGATGACAGTGATGGCCGCCTGTGAGGACATGCACATGACGCACCACGCGTGCAGTACGAACGCCTCGATGCCAGTGAGATACAGCGCGAACAGGAACGCGCCGCCCGAGGCGATCACGAGAAAGTTCACGATGGACCGGTCATGCGGCTGACGCAGGCGGAGCATGGCCGCGACGAACAGGAACCCGTACCCCACGAGACCCATGAGCGACACGGGAACGCCGCCGATCTCGGAGAACGGGCCGCGGTTCACGATGTCGCAGTTGAACGTGGCATTGATGTCGCAGAGCGCGCCGGACACGAACTGGTAATGGTGCGCGAACGAGTACGCCGAAAGCGCGACGCCGACGGTCGCGCACAACAGGATCAGTTTGAGGAGTCGTTCGGGCTTCATGCTATTGGGCGGAAGTCGCATCGGAACCAGGAACCGCACAATCGGCTTTCTTTCCAAGCGCCTCGAACGTCTGCTCGCCCGAAAGCTGCGAGCCGTCCGCAAAAATCCACGTCGGATACCCCTTCACGCCCGCGTCCTTGCACTCCTGTGACATGGAACGGTCGACATTCTGAGAGCACTCCACGTACTTCACGTACTGGATCGCCGTGTCGAACAGTTCCTTCTGCGCCTTGCAGTGCGGACACCACCAGGCGCCGTACATCGTGGCGCCCTTCTCCGTGAGGCATTGTGCGAAGCCGTCGTTGACGGACGGACCGGACGCCGGAATCGCGCGCGTACCGATAAGCACGAACAAGCCCACCACCGCGACCGCGGCGGCGCCATACAGGTAAAACGAGGACGGGATCTTTTTCATAGGATGTATGGGGTTCCGCTTTCTGCCACCAGTATGACGCGTTCGCGGCCGTCCGACAAGGGCGTCGGACGGCCGCATCATTGCCTACAGCGTACCTTGACCGTTCGGATTATAGCCGAACCGCACCTCCGTCCCGTCCGTAAACCCGTCGCCGTCCGTGTCCGTGCGATTTGGGTTCGTGCGATAGACGTTGAGCTCGTCCGCGTCGGAAAGCCCGTCGCCGTCCGTGTCGGTCGGCGGCACGACGGCAGGAACGGACACGGGCGCCGGAACACGAAGCGGATCGTACCCGTTCATAACTTCGGTGCCGTCCGAGTAGCCGTCGCCATCCGTGTCCGGTTTGAGCGGATTCGTCCCATAGGTCGAGCGCTCGACCCCGTCGCCGAGGCCGTCGCCGTCCGTGTCGGACAGGTTCGAGTTCGTACCGATCGCCGCTTCCTCGTTATCCGTGAGGCCGTCGGAGTCGGAATCCGTCGACGCCGTGGCCGGGGCCGGCAGGACGGGCTCGACGATCGGTTCTTCCTCGACGGGCGCCGCACAGGCACGCCCGCCGTCCGCCTGTGTCGCGTATCCCGGAATGCGCATGATGTCGCTCGGGTACTTCACGCTCGCCTCGACCGCGGCGCGCGACCAGGATAGGTCGGAGAGCACGGTGCCGAATCGATAGTTGCGGTAGAACACGTCCTGAATGTCGTCGATCATCTTGCTCCAGGCATCGCCGTAGAGCGTGGTCGCGTCCGTCTCCGAGAGCACCCAACGCAGGCTGCCGTCGGCATCGACCGCGTACACGCGCGGATCCGTGAGGAACTTCACCATCTTCGATCCCGGGCGGTACGTCACGTTGGTGCCGAGCTGAATGGCCGCCATGTCCGACGGGGAGACGGTCGTGACCGCGTCGGAGCTACAGAACCACGTGGCGTACACGCGGCCGTTCGGGAACGCGTGGCGCATGCCATCCGCGCCGACGTAGTACACGGTGGTGTCGTACTGCGTATTCGGGTCGAGGTCGTCCGCGAGCTTCACGAGGTGGTGAACCGGAGCCGCGGCCGGGAGTGCCGAGACGCGCGCCGCGACGGCCGCGACGGACGCGTCGGAGAACGTCTCGTCGCCGCCGATCGTGCCCGGCGTGATATTGTCCGTGTTGGTTGAATTTGCCGAGACCGTGAAGGCCCCGGTGGTGGCCGTCGCGAGCGTCTGAATGAAGTCCGTTCCCTCCACGCGCACCTTCGCGACCGTGCTTTCACGGTCGAGAAGCACGGTGGTCGATCCGGTGTTGGCGACGAAGTAGCGCTGCAGCGACCAGACCACGCCGTCGTCCCACGAGAGGTAGACGTTGACCGCCGGAATCGATCCCGTGGACGCCCACGTGACCGTGAGCGCGCCGAGTCCGTACGTGGCGCCGGACGCCGGCTTTGAGACGGAGATACTCGGAG
>DAISXX010000125.1:0-3364 GCA_036825695.1 Patescibacteria group bacterium
CATTATGAGTTTGCGTGTAGTATCCCTCAACTATGAAGCTCGACTGGGCCTCCATTCCTAAACCGATTATAGCACTCTCGCCGATGGCCGACATGACGGACTCGGCGTTTTGTCGCGTTGTCAAGGAAGTCACGGGGGACGTACCGCTCGTCATGTTCCGGGAGATGGTCTCGTCGGAAGCGGTCGTGCGCGGAAACGACAAGACGCTCAACATGACGGACATCCACCCGGCGGAACGCCCGCTCGTTCAGCAAATCTTCGGGTCGGACCCGGCCACGATGGCCGAGTCGGCGCGCATCATCGCCGAGCAGCACTGCCCGGAAGGATTCGACGTGAACATGGGCTGCCCGGTATACAAGATCGTCCATAACTTCAACGGCGCCGCGCTCATGAAGGAACCGGAGCTGGCCGCGAAAATTGTCCGCGCGATGAAGGGCGTGATCGACGTCCCGCTGTCCATCAAAATCCGCCTCGGCTGGAGCGACCCGACCGATTGCATCGAGTTCGCCAAAGTCATCGAGGCCGCGGGCGCGAACCTCATCACCGTGCACGGCCGCACCAAGGCGCAGGGCTACTCGGGCGTCGCGGATTGGGAAATGATTCGGCGCGTGAAAGAGGCCGTGAACGTTCCGGTGCTCGCGAACGGCGACGTGCACAAGGCGGAGCTCGCCCCGAAGGCGCTCGAGGTCTCGGGCGCGGACGGCATCCTCATCGCCCGCGGCGCGCTCGGCAATCCGTGGATCTTCGCGCAGATCAACGACGTGCTTTCAGGAAAACCGGCGCGCGAGATCTCGACCCAAGAACGCGTCCGCATCGTGAAGCGGCATCTCGATCTCCACATCGAGCAATATGGCGAACGCGGCGTCGTCACGTTCCGCAAGCATCTTTCCTGGTACTTCAAGGGCCAACCGGGCGCAAAGGCAATCCGCGAGGCGCTGCACACCGCAACGACCCGCGAACAGGTGAATTCCTTGCTCGATTCGCTCACAACCTAGCCAATTGTTACGGAAACACGGTTGACAAAACCGTGTTTTTGTGATATTCTGTACAAACTTCGACTGGCATCCCGCGAGTCGTCCGGAGGCATCCATGCGTCTACTGATCCAAAAAGCCTTCATGGCTGCTTCCGGCGCCGTCCTGCTCGCGCAGGTCGTCATCGGGAGCGTGTTCCACGACAAGGTATTCCCTCTCCCGCCAGATAGCTACGTCTGGATCTCGATTCTGTACGTGGCGCTTGTCGGCGCCGTCCTGGCGGTCATCGACTTCGGTCGGTGGGGACAACGGTCCTTCGCGGAATCCGAAGATCCGCCCCCCGACGGTCGCCGCACGCGAACCCGCGTCGACGAGCTCTACCCCAAGCGCGGTCTCTGATCCGCGCCCTCGACGACCCGGCCTCGCCCTCCCACACGGGAGCAAGGAGCGACGCCCGCGGTCGTCTCTTTGTTTGAAAATAGCCCACCTTTGGAATCGTTGACAATTCCCAACCTGGTTGATATTCTTCCACCACAAACGACGCATTCCGAGATCTGCCCTTCGGTCAGATCTCGTCGCTTCGTTCGGGAATAGGCACTAAATTGCCTATTCCGCTCACTACGCTCCGAGATCGTCTAACGGCAGGACAAGGGACTCTGAATCCCTCAATCATGGTTCGAATCCATGTCTCGGAACCACAAAAACACCAGGCGCACGCCTGGTGTTTTTGTGTCGGGTTCCTGAAGACATTGCTACTGGGCGTTCACCTCAAACCGATACATGCCCATGGCGCATGTTCCCTGGAGCGTGCCGACGGACAGCGTTCCTACGTCGATGTCCGTCGTCCCCGTGGACGGCAAGTCCTCATTGATGCCAAGGTCGGGAATGCGGATGGACGAGCTGCAATCGAACGTGCCGTTGGTTTGAAACCGGAGAATGGTCGGAAGGCCCGCCTGAGCCGTGCTCGTTTGCGGCTGGTACCCGCCCTTCACGCCAATGGCGATGATCTGCTGTCCGCCAACCACGCTCACGTTCGAGCCCGCGCCGACGGTGGAAACGGTCTGCGTCGCCGCGCCGCCCCCGCGGAACAGAAGAAACGCGCCGATGACGAGGCCACCGATGATCAAGACGGTTTTGGTATCACGTTTCATAGTCGATTTAGAAGTTGAAGATCGGGGCAACGTACCCGGCCGCGACGAGCGCCGTCAGGACGTTGAACAAGGCGAAGGCGATGACGATGAGTCCGGCCGTCTTGAAAAACACACCCTTGTTTCGGCTCTTTTCGACGCTCAACGAGCTGAAACTGACGAGCGCGAGCACGGGAAACGTTCCGAGCGCGAACGCCAGCATCGTCAGCGCACCCGTCAGGAAACTTCCCGTCGACAGCGCGTACAGCTGCATCGACTGGGTGAACCCGCACGGCAGGAAGAACGTGGCGATGCCGACGAGGATCGGCGTCAGCGTGTGGGTGAACTTCGAAACCCCGAGCGCATGCCGCGAAAGGAACTTCGGCATCGACGGCTGAAGTTTTTTCGCCCAATCGAACACATCGAGCAGGTTGATGCCGAGGACGAGCATGACCAGGCCGAGCGCGAGCCCGAGCACCAGCGACGCGAAGGCACTGAGCCGGAACGCGGACCCAAGAGCCCCGATCGCTCCCCCGAGCACGAAGAACGAGACGATGCGCCCCGCGTGGAACATCATCTGCGGCCGTACTCTGTCGCCATTTTTTGAGAACGTCGCCGACATGGAAAGCACCAGACCACCGACGACCGCCATGCAGGTGGACACCGATGCGACGAGGCCGACGACGAACGCGGTCGCGTAGGACGGCTCGCCGCCGCCGATCAGGTTCACGAGCCCCGCCCGCTGCAGCAGAACGAACGCCACGACGAAGGCGGCGGCCATCGGAACGGCCTTCGCGAACTCACCCCAGTTCTTCGGTTTCCGTTGTTTCTCAACGGACAGCGCGTAGCCGTGCGGTTCCAGGACGCGCGTCAGTTCGGCGGCGATTTCCATGGGACTCTTCCCATCGAAATCTCCCGTGACCTCCACCGTTTCCGACTCAAGGCTGGTCTTGGCCCCGGAGACGCGCGGGATGTCCCGCAACTCGCTTTCCGTCATGAGGACGCAGGCCTGGCAATGCATGCCCGTGACGTAGAATGTGTATGTTTCCATACGTTCAGAGAGACTTCGATTTCAAGCGAAGCGAATTCCCAACCACAGATACGCTCGAGAACGCCATGGCGAGGCCGGCGAACACCGGGCTCAGGAGCCAGCCGAACACCGGGAAGAACGCGCCGGCCGCGAGCGGGATCCCGACGACGTTGTACGCGAACGCCCAGAAGAGATTCTGCTTGATGCCGCGCATGGTCATCTTGGAAAGCGTGAT
>DAISXX010000126.1:0-3351 GCA_036825695.1 Patescibacteria group bacterium
ATCGAACACGGCGCGCAGCGTGCGGACCGGCGACTCGCCGCGCGGCTTGACGATGGCCATGACGCGCGCCCGCCAGAACCCGACGAGATTTGCGTGCGGGTAGAAGGGAAACGCGCTCGGGAGCTGGTTCGGTTCGCGCTCGAGCCACGGGATGTTGCCTTCCGGGCGAATCCAGATGAAGCACTCCTGTCCCGGCTTGAGACTCTCCTCGCGGGTCCAGCCGTTCAGGTACTGGCGCGGGATGACCTCGTAGACGTGCGGGCCGGGTTCTTTGTCGAGGTACGGCCGGAGCAGCGGACGCGGGTTGCTCTGCAGCGAGGCGTCGAGCAGGCGCGCTCGGGCGAACCATCCGCCTTCCGGACGCTTGTCGCCGACGGCCGTGACGGATCCGTCGAGCAGGGAATCGAACAGTTCGTCCGGCGGGTCCTTCCCGATGATCTCGGTTCCCTTGGGGAGCTCACGAAGGACTCGCACGCGGCACGCTTCGCCGACGACGAGCCCGGGACCTTTGCTAAATCCGCGCATGGCGCTTCTCCTGGCTGGTTGGAGCCGTCGGAAAACATACGGCAATTGTCGTTGACGGTCAAGCCCGATACAATGCACTCCTATGAGCGATACCACTCCGCCAATTCTGGACGAACGCATCAAGGGACGACAGGGATTCGGGCTCGTGCAGGTGTTTACGGGAAATGGAAAGGGAAAGACCACGGCCGCGCTCGGCGAGGCGGTACGCGCGGTCGGGGCCGGGAAGAAGGTCGGGATCGTGTATTTCGACAAGGGCGGGAACACGCACTACTTCGAGCGTCTCATGCTTCCGAAGCTCGGCATCGACTTCGTCGCCACCGGACGCGACCGCATCGATCCGGTGACGAACCGTTTCGACTTCTCCATCCAACAGATCGACCGCGACGAGGCGAAGCGCGGCCTCGCGGAAGCGCGGCGGATGTTCGCGGACGGGTACGACCTGATCGTCCTCGACGAGATCAGTTCGACGACGGATCTCGGCATGATCCAGCTCGACGAGGCGCTCGCGCTGATTGGCGAGCGTCCGGACGCCACCGAGCTCGTGCTTACCGGCCGCAACGCGCCCCAGGCATTCCTCGACGCCGCGCATCTCGTGACGGAGATGACGTTGAACAAACATTATTTCTACTCGGGCGTGAAGGCGCGGGAGGGGCTCGACTATTAAGACGAAAAAAAGACACCAGGCATGCCTGGTGTCTTTTTGGTCGGGCTGGCGGGATTTGAACCCACGGCCTCTTCGTCCCGAACGAAGCGCGCTACCATCTGCGCCACAGCCCGACAACGACGAAATGATACCTGGTTCTCAAAAGTCGTGCAAGGGGGATGCGCCCAGGTTTGTTTTTGGCCAATCCTAGAGCCATTCAGACTTTGTTGAAAACAACGGACAAAACCGCTTGACATCGGGCATGTTTTTGGCTAAGGTCCGCGACTCGGAATGGAAGGGAAACCGCCCTTCCTCCGACTGTTCTCTACAAGGGAGAAACGCAAATGAATGGAATTTTCGGAATCACCATCTTCCTCCTGGCGCTCGTCGGGTGCGACGGAGGCCAGACGCCGGTCGCGACCTCGCCTTCGGGCGGGGCCACGCCCGCGTCGACGGCCGCTTCGTCCTCGACCGCGCCGGCCAAGGCCAGCTCCGCGGCGCTCGCGTCGTGCACCCCCACCGACCTCTACTACATCGACTGGGGCGGCGACGCGGCCACGCTGGCGGCCAACGGCGGGAAGCAGACGACCCAGGGCTCGGTGTTCGACCGGCTCGGCCTGTGCTTCACCCTGAAGGACGGCAACGACCCCGAGGCCCAGGTGAAGGCCTACCTCGCGGGCACGACGCCGTACCTGCGGCTCACCACGCAGATGGCCGCGGACTTCGCGGACCAACTGTGCGTGGATCCGAAGACGTGTCCCGTCCCCATCGACCAGCTCACCTGGTCGACCGGCGGCGACCACATCGTCGCGACCGCGGACGTGAAGGACAGCACCGGGCTGAAGGGCAAGCGCATCGCGATCCAGCGCAAGGGGCCGCACGGCGGCTTCCTCGCGGACGTGGTGGAGATGGACAGCAGACTCCGTTTCTCGGACGTGACCATCGTCGAGGCCAGGAACCTCTCCGGTGATGACAGCCCGGTCACCCTCCTCCAACAGGGGAAGGCGGACGTGGCGTTCGTCATCACGCCGGATCGCGACCTCCTCACCTCCGGTGGGAAGATCGGCACCGGCGCCGAGGGCTCGGTGAAGGGGGCGCACGAGATCAACTCGACGGCCGACCGCTCGCGGTCGATTGCCGACCTGTACTACGTGAACCCCGAGTACTTCTCGGCGCACTCGACCGAGGTCACGAACTTCGTCGCGGGACAGCTCCGCGGGCAGGAGTTGGTGGTCGACGGCCAGAAGGCGTACAACGCCGGCGGCTCCGATGACTACCGGAAGCTGCTTGCGCAGGTCGCGGACCTGATGGAGAGCGTCCCCGGCGAGCCGGACGCGGCCGGCCTCATCGCCGACTGCAGCTTCGTCGGACACGGTGGCAACGTCGCGTTCTTCACGGACGCGTCCAATCCCACGGGCTGGTCGTACTTCAACAAGCGCGGCGCCGAGGTGGCGAAGGCGTTCGGGTACGCGAAGGGCACGACGACGTTCAAGGACTCGCCGGTCAACTGGAATGACGCGACCTTCGGGGCGCTCCTCCAGAAGACTGAGGTGGCCAAGGGCGCCGCGTTCGACCGGACCGCCGTGAAGCAGCAGATCGAGCGGATGGAGGCGGACGGCACGTTCGGGGCCAACACCCGGCTGTCGTTCACCGCCCTGTTCCCGGCCAACGAGATCCACGTGGACGCGTCCCGCTACGAGCCCGAGTTCGAGCGCATGCTCGGCCTCATGTCCTCGTACCGGAAGGCTCCGTTCGTGATTCGCGGGCACGGCGATCCGACGCACATGATCAGCAACGTCGTGAAGGCGGGGATGCAGGCCGGGCAGATCCAGCAGAGCGGGAACACCGTCGACGGGTACACCTACCTCATGGGCGGGCGTCCGATCGACATTCGCAGGGACCTGCGCCTGCTCAAGCTCGCGACGAGCCCCGAGTTCAACGGCATGTACCCGAAGGGGGAGAACCCGCGGGAACTGCAGGCCGCGGCGCTTGAGATGACCAAGGCCCGTGCCGACGACACGCTCGTGGCGTTCCTCGCCTTCGCGAAGAAGAAGGGCGTCGCGGTCGACGAGACCCAGTTCCATACGGAGGGCGTCGGGTTCGCCGAGCCGCTCATCCTCAAGGCGCAGTCGCCCGAGGAAGCGGCGCAGAATCGTCGCGTGGAGTTCTCGATCGTCCATGTG
>DAISXX010000127.1:0-3344 GCA_036825695.1 Patescibacteria group bacterium
CTTCTGAGATTTGATGTTCGACAAGTGAACCTCACGGCAGAAGGAATACAAATCGAAATCGTTCAGGCACGGTACAGCCATTTTCGCTCTTTGTCAATCGCTTATTGTCGTCTGTCGGACGTTCGTTTGGGTCCGACGGCTCGAAGGAATGTGAAGGGTGTCGAACGGAAATCGCAACGAATGACCAACGGGTGTTCGACGGGCTGTGGGACGGATCAAAAAAACGCCCGGTGGGGCGCTAGGGATGGGTCAGCTTGGAGCCGAACTCGTAGGCGATGGACGCCTTGGCGGTCAGGTCGCGGAAGCGGACGCCGTCGTAGAAGTCGAGGTCGAAGATCGGTTGGGTTCCGCCGGCGGCCCGCACGAGCATGGACGTCGGGTCGAGCAGGGCCGCGGGCGGCGGTTCGCCGGCCTTCCACCAGAAGGTCTCGCGGGTACCGTGGCGCATCAGCTCCAGGTGGAGCATGACCATCGGTCGTCCCTTGAACGTCCGCAGTACCGGGATCACGTGCCCGATGACCTGGCCCGCGACGACGCGTTCGCCGATCGAGACGACCGGCCGAACTTCGCCGTACACGATGACGCCGGACGCACCCTCGACGAGGATGGCCCAGGTGTCGTTCCACCAGGGGGATCGGTCGGCCTCCTTGGCGACGTGCGCGCCGGTGAAGGGTTCCACAAGGACGACCTCCCCGTCCTCCATGGCGACGACCGGCTGATTCATGCCGGTATACAGGTCGACGCCCGTATGGACGTCGGACTTGCGAACCGAGCCAAACCGGCCTGGTTCGTCGGGAAACAGTGGTTGTTGGCCGATGAGCGGCCAAATGAGCTGGGTCATGGGTATCTCCGAACGGAAGAATAGCGCGTTATTTGAGAATGTCAAGGATTTACAGGGGGAAATCATTGACAATGCGTTCGTTTCGTGGTATGTTCATCGCTCCCAATTTTGGTTTTTGGGAGTGAAATTTCCAGGAGTGAAGATGAGGCTTCGTTCATTGCCCGAACAGTCTGAGAAATGGGCGCTGGTTACGGCCGGCGGTACCACGGTCAAGCTCGATCCCGTGCGCAAGCTCGGGAACACGGCGGAAGGGGACTTCGGGGTTGCCAAGGCGATCGCGTTGCATCGTCGCGGCTTCCGCGTCGTGCTGCTCGTCTCGCGCGTCGGGTTCCTGAAGTTCGCGACGCAGTTCCCGCAGGGGATGGTCGTCGAGACGTTCGACGCGTACGACCAGTACGCGGCAAAGCTCAACGAGCTCGCGACGCGGTATCGGTTCGATCTCGCGTTCTCGAGCGCGGCGGTGTCGGACTTCGGTCCCGCCGTCGAGTCGAAGGGCAAGATGTCGTCGCGCGGCAAGAACGCGCCGACCATCAAGCTCGCGAAGCTCCCGAAGGTACTCGCCACCTGGCGCCAGCTCTTCGGGCAGACGTGCTACGTCGTGGGGTACAAGTACCTCACGCGCTCGAACAGCTCGAAGGCCGCATTGTTCGCGGCGGCGCGCCGGCAAAACGCGGAGGGCCATCTCAACGCGACGGTGGCGAACTTCGCGGAGGAGATCGGCCGCGGCCAGCATCCGGTGTGGCTCGTCACGGCCGCGGGCGGAACGCACCGCCTCGAGGGATCGCGCGAAACGGTCGCCGAGTCCATCGTGGACTTCGCGATCGAGCAGGCCGACACTACCTGGGCGACCAGCCTGCGCGTCAACGGCCCGGCCGAGGCGGTCGAACCGGAAGCGCGCGCGTTGCGCCTGGCCCAACGGCTCGGCGTGTTCCGCGGGAGCGAAGGCAACGTGGCCGTGTTCGACCATCGTGCCACCGTGGTTACCCCGCGTGCCGTGGACAAGCGGCACGTGAAACCTGGGGACCTGGTGCATGCGCAGCTCCATCGGAACGAAGGGCGGTGCGTGATCGGCTTCATGGCCCGCGAGGGGCAGAAGCCGTCCATCGACACGCACGTGTACTGCTTGCTCGGCAAGCGGGTGGGGGAGCCGCTCGTGGCCATCCACTTCCACGACGGCTTCGTGCTGCGTTCCGACGCGGTCACGCGCAAGAGCTTTCCGTGCGGCACGGCCGAGCAGGCCGGCGTCATCCTGGAAGCGTTCGCGCGGTTGCACGAGGCGCGCGGAAGCGTCGTTCCCAAAGGACGGATGATGATGGAGCTCGTCGCGCATGGGCACACCCTGTTCCTTGCCCGCGATGGCGACGGGCTCGCGGAGATCGCGCGCGAGTGGCGCGCGGCCCTCGGAGCCTACCGCGCCCACCTCGTCGAGATGGGCCAGGGTCACCGCGCGCGCGAGTTGCGCTTCGCGCCGCTCTTCGACGGCGCCCGCATCGTGGGCGTCGCGGCCACGCACAAGAAGGACGGCTGGACGTCGTTCTTCCTGATTCCGGAGGAGCGCGGCGGCGGATTGGGCGATCGGATCGTCCGGCTGTGCAACGAGCGTGATCAGCGGGTGGGCGTGCATGCCAACTGCCAGGCGGTTGCGTATTACCTTCAGCGCGGCTTCCAGGCCGTCGACGAAACGGACGGACTGACCGTGCTCATCCCGCCGAGCCTTCGCGGCGACGTGCGCAATTCTGCCACCATCCGTCTGCGTTGCGCGCGCACCGGACGCGTGGCACTCCTGCGCCGACCGGCCGGTACCCGGGTCAATCCGGGCCACTGGTCCAACCCCGGCGGCGGCGTTGAATCCAGTGAGACCCCGTGGCAGGCGGCGGTCCGGGAGACGCACGAGGAACTGGGGATCGATCTCTCCATGTATCCTGAGCCGGCGAATCCGATCGTTCGATTCACCGGTTCGAACGGGTTGGCCAACCGGGTCACCTGCTTTCCGCTCGAAGTGCTCAACGAGGTGGATCTCGTTCCCGCGGCGGGAGAAGCCGACGACGCGCGATGGTTCAACCCGATCGAGGCGGCCGAGCTCCCGATGGGACAGGCCACGCGCTCGGTGCTCCGGGCCACGGTTCCGGACTTCTAGTCCGCACGGCCGCGACAACGTGTCGCGGTTTTTTCATAGAGAAAAAGACGCCGGTTGGCGTCTAGAGGTTCCTCGGTCCGAGCGGGCGCGGGATCGTGGCATCGTGCAGCCGCACGCCGAGCTTGGCATGACCGGCGAAGGCGAGAAGCTGCATGGCGGGATGGGCGACCAGGTTGTGGAACGCCCAGGCATGGCGGATCCAGCGGAAGCGCCGCCCTTCGAGCGCGGACGGCTTGAGCTGCCATACCGCGTCGATGGCCGCCGGGCCGGCGAGGGTCCATTCGCCGTCGTCGGTTGCGACGCGAACGCGCAATCGATCGAGCTCGGAGGTGTCCACGAATCGGATGCGGTCGACCGGGATGAGGC
>DAISXX010000128.1:0-3308 GCA_036825695.1 Patescibacteria group bacterium
CCGATCACCTGCTTCATGGCGAGCGAATGACGAGCGGCGATGTCCGCGTCGATGAGGCTGTGCGCCGGCGTGACGCCAAGCGCGCCCGTGCCGAAGGCCGGGTCGACTTCGCGATCCGCGATCACCGTGATGCGGATCGTCGTTCCCGCGAACGAAATATTCTCAAACGTCTTCCCGACGAACGCCACGTAACGCTCATCGTCCGGGTGCACGGCGACGGCCGTGTCACCCACCTTCGTTTCCGGACGCGTCGAGGAAATCGCGATCGGAAAATCCTTCGCGTAACGGAACGTGTAGAGCGTCGCCTCCACTTCCTTGTACACGATTTCGATGTCAGAAATGGTCGTCTGTCCGACCGGGTCCCAGTTCACGACGCGATGACCCCGATAGATGAGGCCGTCGTCGTACATCTTCTTGAACGCCACGTTCACCGCATGGTTGCGCGCGGCGTCGAGCGTGTAGGCCTCACGGCTCCAGTCGAGCGACGCGCCCATCTTCTTGCTTTGGTTCACGATCGTGTCATGGCTGTCCTGCGCGAATTTCTCCACGCGCTTCAAGAACGCCTCCCGCCCGATGTCGTGGCGCGTCTTCCCTTCCGTCTTGAACAGGATGTTCTCCACCTTCGTGGACGTGGCGATCGCCGCGTGGTCCGTGCCGGGAATCCACAGGGCGCGCTTGCCACGCATGCGTTCGAAGCGCACCATGATATCTTCGATCGCCAACATCACGGCGTGGCCCATGTGAAGGGTGCCGGTGACGTTCGGAGGAGGAAGCACGATGGAGAACGGCTCGGTCCGCTCGCCCGGCAGGTTGTCCGGGTTGAACAGGCCGCTCTGTTCCCAGGCGGCATAAATGCCGTCCTCGTACTGTTTGGCCTCGTAGGCCTTCGGAATGTCTTGTCTAGCCATAATGTGCCAAGGATACGGGAATCAGGCCTTTTTCGCAATTCCAACGCCCAAGACCCAAACCCTTGACCGCCTCGGATCCATTGAGTAATATGCGCTATTCCCATGCTTGTTGAGGACACCTGACACATTTTGGTTTTATCCTGTTTCTGGGGAACAGCATGGCCTTGCAAGCGACGCAACAAATTTTGGAAACCATCAAGCGGTCCTCGAACCCGCTCATTTGCGTTCCGAGCGCAGCGGGAGCCGACGGATACGCGTCGGCCATCGGAATGGCGCGCGTCCTGAAGAAGCTTGAAAAGAACGCGCATATCGTCGCCGCGGACGGCATGACGCCGAAGACGCTCCACTTCCTGTCTGGACACGAGGCGGTGAAGCCGAGGCTCGAGAACCTGCGTCGATTCGTCATCGAGCTCGACGCGTCGAAGACGAAGGTGGACGAACTGACGTACGAGATGAAGGACGACAAGCTGGTGATCAACCTCGCGCCGAAGACCGGGTTCTGGGACGCGAAGGACATGACGGTGACCGCGAGCGGATATCGCTACGACCTTATCATCTGCGTCGGCGGCGCCGACCTCGAGAGCTGCGGCCACCTGTACGCCGAGCATCCGGAATTCTTCTACCACACCCCCATCATCAACATCGACCACCGCGCGGAGAACGAGCACTATGGCCAGCTGAACGTGGTCGACCTCACCGCCGTCTCGACGGGCGAGGTGTGCCACGACCTCGTGGAGGCGATCGAGCCGGGCATGATCGACGAGGAGGTCGCGACCGCGTTCCTCACCGGGATGATTGCGAAGACCAAGTCGTTCAAGACGAAGAACGTCACGCCGAAGACGCTGACCACCGCGAGCAAGCTCGTGGCGCGCGGCGCGAAGCGCGAGACCATCGTGCACCACCTGTTCCGCACGCGCACCGTGCCGACGCTCCGACTCTGGGGCCGCGCGCTTGCCCGGCTGAAGGTCGATCACGACCGACACGTGGTCTGGTCGCTCCTCTCGCAACAGGACTTCCTGCACGCCGGCGCCGAGGAGGCGGACCTGCCCGACGTGGTGGACGAACTCATCGCGTCGAGCCCGGACGCGAAGCTCGTGGTGCTGCTCTACGAGTCGGCCGACCGGTCGGTGGTCGGGCTCGTGCGGGCCGAGCGTCCGCTCGACGCGCTCCAGATGCTGTCGTCGCTCAAGGCGACCGGCACGCGCGAGGAGGCGCGGATCGCCTTCCCCGCGACCTCGGTGGTCCAGGCGGAACGGTTGCTCCTCGAAACGCTCAACGCGAAAGCCGGCCAGACCTAGCGTCCGACCGGCTTTTTGGTTTACGGGGAGTTGGTATCCGTATCGACGACGCCCTGCCCGTCGGCCGGAGCGTCTTCCTGGACCTCGCCCTCCACCGTGGAGGAGGACGACGGCTCCTCGACCGGCGCGGGCATCTGCACCGTGGTCTCGCCGGCCTGGAGCTTGGCGAGTCGCGAGGCGACGTCCGCGTTGCCCGGATTCAGTTTGGCGACGCTCGTCACCGCGGCGAGCGCCTTCGCGTGGTCGCCCTTCAGCTCGTACAGCGAGGCGAGGTACCACAGCGCGTTCGAATAGTTCGGCTGGATCTGCACGATGCGTTCGAGCTCCGCGCGCGCCGCGTCGTACTCCTTGGTGCGGACGTACAGCATGGCGAGCTGGAAGCCGAGGCCGACGTCGTTCGGCGCCGCGGCGCGGAGCGCCTCAAGGCGCGTGGTAGCGTCATCCATGCGTCCCTCGCGCTCGTACGTGGCAGCAAGGTAGTAATGGGCGACGGCGTAGTCGGACTTGAGCGCGATGGCGGCGAGGAACGACTTCTCGGCCGCGGCGAGATTGTCCGTCTCGCCCTTGGCCGCGGCGGCCGCGAACTCCGCGTTCTCCGCGCCCTTCATCTGCTTGGCGCGTTCCGCGACCGCGAGCTGGATGCGACCGAGGTCCACCTGGTGCGCCGGGTTCCCCGGTTCCAGAGCGACGGCCTGCAACACCGTGGCGGCGGCGAAGTCCTCGGCGTTCGCCACGAACGGCATGACGTCGCGATAGATCATCGCGCGCACGGACCAGTCGCTCACGTTGTTCGGCTCAAGCTCCGTGGCGCGCTTGGCCGCGTTGACCGCGGCGGAAATGTCATTCGAGACGGAGGCGCGCTGGTCGGCCGGAAGGTCCTTCCCGGCAGCCGCGTTGATGGTCGCACGGGCACGCGCCAGGTACGCGGACGCGAGATTGCGCTGATACACGTCGGAATGCGGATTGAGGGAAACGGCGCGGTTCACCGTATCGATGACCGTTCCCGCGTCGGCGCCGGACGCGTCCTGCGACACGGCCTTCGCGAACGCCATCTCGGCCGCGTACCGCCCGCCGCTCACGAACAGGGTCGCGAGCACGCCGA
>DAISXX010000129.1:0-3282 GCA_036825695.1 Patescibacteria group bacterium
CGATCCGGAAACTCCGGCTCCGTTCCCCCTTCCCCCTCGCCCAAATTCCAATACTCCCCGGTCCACGTCGCGTCGGTCGCCGCATGCGCGCCGCGAGGCATCACCCCCACCGCCCCGAGCGCAAGCGCGCCCATCGTAAAAACGGACGCCGCGATACGGATGAAATTTCGAACGTCCATAACGAAAAGTATAATCAACGACAGTATACCATTCGTGACGTTTTTCCCACGCGCAGCACAATGGACACAAAACAAATCAACCCTGGAAAGGGTTGATTTGTGGCGGACCGGAAGGGATTCGAACCCTCGCTCTTCTCCGTGACAGGGAGACGTGTTAACCGGGCTACACCACCGGTCCATGGGTGGAACGGCAGAATAGTAACATAGCGGGTTTTTCGTGACAAGAGGGGTGTGGACGGCCAATCCTTTGGCATTTTGGCTCATGTACGTCTTTCCATTCGTCGCCATGCGTGCTAGCCTTCACCCACCATTTGGAGGCCATGGTGAATCTTCATACGTTTCTGACCACTCCCGTCAGCATTCTGGCGCCGCCGGCGGCGGAAACCAACTGCCCGGTCTGCCGCCAACCCGTGGTGGGCGAAAGCGAATACCGCATCGCCGGCGAGAACGTGCATGAGGACTGCTACTTCAACCGACTCGGCGCTCTCGTGGAACGCGGTTCGACTGACGTCACGACGGTCGCGTAAGCACGCGAAACCCCGCCTCTCAGCGGGGTCTTTTTTATTCGTAGCGCAGCGCCTCGATCGGGTCGAGCTTTGCCGCGCGCCTTGCCGGGTAGAAGCCGAAGAGGATGCCCGTGACCGTGGCGACGCCCGCGCTCGCGATGACGCCGCTCGGCGGGATGACGAACGCCCAACCCGGGACAAGGCGGGTGAGGACGAGCGAGGCAAGAAACGAGGCTCCGACGCCGAGCAGCACGCCGAGCACGCAGCCGAGCATGGTGAGCATCACGGCCTCGAGCAGGAACTGACGCATGACTTCGTTTGCCGTGGCGCCGATGGCCTTGCGCAGGCCAATTTCGCGCGTACGTTCGGTGACGCTGACCAGCATCATATTCATGATGCCGATGCCGCCGACGACGAGCGAGATGGCGGCGATGGACGAGAGCAGCAGCGTGAGCGCGAGACCCACCGCGCCGATGATCGCCACCGCGTCGGCCTGACTCGAGACCGCGAAATCATCCTTCGAGAGGTCGCCTTCCGGGTTGTCGATGTTGTGCGTGTCGCGCAGGATGAAGCGCGCCTCGTCCTTTGCCACTTCCACGTCGCCGATCGCCTTCGCGGCGATGTAATTGACGTACGTCACGCCAAGCAGCTCGCGTTGCGCGGTGGTGACGGGAATGTACGCGCGGCCGTCGAGATTTTGAAAAAATTTGCTTCCCTGCGGATCGAGCACGCCGACGACGCGCACCGGAAGGCGCTTCACGAGAATGCGCGCGCCGATCGGATCCTGGTCGCCGAACAGGTCGGTTGCGAGCTTGGAGCCGAGCACGGCCACCCGCGCGTGCGAAGCGACGTCCTCGTTTTCGATGAACCGACCTTCCGCGACGGTCGCCGGAAACACGTCGAGCTGGTGTTCGTCCACGCCCGCGATCTGCGCGAAGCTGCTGTTCTCCCCCGCCGACACGGCCGTGGTGGTAATGACGACGCTCGAAACGAACGCGAACGGTCCCTGTTTCAGCAGCGCGTCCGCGTCCTCGGTCTTGAGCGACTGCTCGGTAAACGGACTTGGCGGACCCGAGGCCTGGTCGCCGCTTCCCGGCTCCATGAACACCACGTCCGATCCGAGCGCGGACACCTGGTTGAGCACGTAGCCCTGGGCCCCCTGTCCGAGCGACAACATCAAGATGACCGCGGCGATGCCGATGACGATGCCGAGCACGGTAAGCAAAGACCGCGACGCGTTGCGCCGGATGGATTCGGTGGAAATGACGACGAGGTCGAGGACGCGCATATTATTTCCCGTCGATCATGTGGCCGTCACGGATGCGGATCCGTCGGTCGGAGTAGGCCGCGGCTTCCTCCTCGTGCGTGACCATCACCACGGTACGGCCGTGCTTCTTCGAGAGGTCGCGCAGGATTTCGAGCACCTGCACGCTCGACACCGAGTCGAGGTTGCCGGTCGGCTCGTCGGCGAAGATGACCGACGGGTCGTTGACGAGCGCGCGGGCGATGGCCACGCGCTGCTTCTGCCCGCCCGAAAGCTGGTTCGGCAAAAAATCGGCGCGTTCCGAAAGCCCGACGTCCGCGAGCGCCTTCCGCGCGCGCGCCTTCCGTTCGGCGGCCGGCACGGACGCGTAGACGAGCGGCAACGCGACGTTTTCCACGGCATTGAGCCGCGGCAACAGATGGAACGCCTGAAACACGAACCCGATCTTCCCCAAACGCAACTTCGCGCGTTCCGCGTCCGAAAGTCCGCCGACGTCCTGGCCATCAAAGCGATACGTTCCGCCGGTCTGACGGTCGAGCAGGCTCACGATATGCATGAGCGTCGACTTGCCGGAACCGCTCGGCCCCATGAGCGACACGAACTCGCCCGACCGCACGTCGAGCGTAATTCCCTTCAGCACCTCGGTCACCACGTCGCCGTTCACGTACTGCTTCGTGATGCCCTTCAGTTGGACGATCGGTTCGGACATACGCGACGGGATTCGAGATCCCGACTTAGGATTTGAGCGAAATGATGACCACGTCCCCCTCTTCGACGCCGCTCACGATCTCGACGAGACCGTCGTCGGCACGCAGGCCGACGACGACGGCGCGCTGGAGGTACCCGACGTCGCCCGTCGGGACGCGCACGTATTTGGATCCGTCGGCATCGGTCAGAACGGCTCGGGACGGCACGTACAACGCGGCCGTGCGCGACGCCGTCTGGACGGTGACGTTCGCGGACATGCCGGGCTTCACGGAGACAAGGTCGGCATTTTCGGCCAGCAGAACCTTCGCCTCGTAAAACACCACGCCCTCGATGATCTTCTGGGCCGGATCGACGCTCACGAGCGTTCCTTGGAACACGCGGTCGTCGCCGAGCGCGTCGAACGTGACGCTTGCCGTCGCGCCGACGCCGGCCTTGGCAACGTCCGCTGCCGGGACGTCCATCGCGATCTCGTAGTCGCTGCCCGTGGAAAGCACGGTCACCGCCGTGGCGCTCGCGGACGCGGACTCTCCCACGTCGAACGCGACTGCCGTCACGATACCGTCGATCGGCGACACGACGAGCGTTTTCGACAACCGCGCGCGCGCGGCGTCGGCGTCGGATTCCG
>DAISXX010000130.1:0-3280 GCA_036825695.1 Patescibacteria group bacterium
CGTCAGCCCACGCGTTCGGCCGATTCCCATGACCCTCCCGACGGCGTACCCGCTTTGGTGGCCGCCCAGCGAACGGTTTTGGGACGATCCGTCTTCCTCGCGTGGATTCTGGCGTCCTCCGGAGGCCAATGCGTAGAGCCTCACAACCTGCCAGCGGGCTCCGAGGGGAAACCCAACGAGAAGCGCAGCAGCCCTTTTCCTGGCGGCTCAACACCGCCTTTTTTGTTTGCATTTCCTTGGTCGTTCGGGCAGAATGAACCGCGTATGATCGACATGAAAATCCTTCGGGAACAGCCGGAACTCGTGAAAGCGGCGTGCCGGAACAAGAACGTGGACGTGGACGTTGACGCGCTGCTCGCGCTCGACGTTTCGCGTCGCGAGCTTCAGGGCAAGCTCGACGAGCTGAACCGCGCCCGCAAGGAAGCCGCGCAGGGCAAGGACATCGAGCGCGGCAAGGAACTGAAGGCACAGTCCGGCGAGCTTGAGGCCGCGCTCGTTGATGTCGAGACGCGGGCAAACGCGCTCCTCATTCGCGTCCCGAACCTTCCGAGCGACGACACGCCGGTTGGAAAGGACGACTCGGAGAACGTCGTGCTTCGCAAGGTGGGCGAGCCGCGCGCGTTCGATTTCGAGCCGAAGGACCACATGGCGCTCGGCACCGCGCTTGGGATCATCGACAGCGAGAAGGCCGTTGCCGTCGCCGGCGCGCGCTTCACCTACCTGAAGGGCGATCTCGTTCTGTTGCAGATGGCGCTCACGCAGTTCGTCTTTTCAATTTTGACGCATGAGGTCACGCTCAAGACCGTCATCGGGCGCGCCGGCCTTTCCGTGCCGTCCACGCCGTTCGTGCCGGTCGCGCCGCCGCTCATGATTCGCCCGGAGGTGTTCCAACGCATGGCCCGCCTCGAGCCCCGCGACGAGCGGTATCACATCCCGTCCGACGACGCGTTCCTCATCGGCAGCGCCGAGCACACGCTCGGCCCGCTCCACATGGACGAGACGCTCAGGGAAGCCGATCTCCCGCGCCGCTACGTCGCGTTCACGCCCGCGTTCCGACGCGAGGCCGGATCGTACGGCAAGGACACGAAGGGCATCCTGCGTTTGCACCAGTTCGATAAGATAGAGATGGAATCGTTCGCGCTGCCGGAGCAGGGAATCGGCGAGCAGGATTTCCTCGTCGCGATTCAGGAGCACATCATGCAGACGCTCGGGTTGCCGTACCAGGTGGTGATGACCTGCACCGGCGACCAGGGCGATCCGGACGCGCGTCACATGGACATTGAGACGTGGATGCCGGGAGAAGGAAAATATCGCGAAACGCACTCCGCGGACTACATGACCGACTTCCAGTCACGCCGGCTTGCCACGAAGGTGAAGCGCGCGGACGGAACGAACCAGTTCGTCCACATGAACGACGCGACGGCGGTGGCGATGGGCCGCACCATGATCGCGATTCTCGAGAACTACCAGGAGGCCGACGGTTCGATCCGCGTGCCGGAAGCGCTCGTTCCGTTCATGGGGAAGGATGTTATGCACACCAAGACGTCCTAATGACGCTGACAAGCCAAACGTCGCGAAACCTCGCGGAATTCCGCGAGGTTTTGGTTTGTCACGTCAAACAAACAAAACAGAATTTTTGGCTAAAATTAGCCTAAAAATCGTTGACAAACGCGTCGATTTTTGGTGGAATGTGAGCAGGTCGCAAGGTACATGAGCTTCTGGCATCTGTCCGGCGCGGGTTTCGTGAACGAAGGATCGATTCTGGAAGGACGTTCGCGGATCCGGCCACGCGGGGCCATAGGCGGAACGGCGCGATCGCCCGGGGCGGCGGACACGTGCGGGGTAAAAACACACGCCCGTCGCCTCGGGGGACAACATTCGACGGTGGACCGTTCTCGCGAGACGGTCGACCAATAGGGGTTTGCCGGCTCGTGTCCGTTCACAATCGAGTGCAATCATGACGGCAAACCGTTTTGCGACGCTGGTTCTCACCGGCGTCTGGCTTTCCATCGGCCTCACCCTCGCGGTCGGCATGACCGGCTGCTACGACCCGTGCAATCCGGGCCATGGCATCCACGCGTGCGATGCCACCGCGTCTTCGTCGGACGACGACCAGGGCGGCGGCGACGGCACGGTGATCGACCTTCCGTTCCCGGAGGGGACGGCGTGGCGCTGCACCCAGGGCGCGCACGGCGACTACAGCCACGGCGCCACCTCGACCGAGTACGGCATCGACCTCGACACGCCGAACGACTCGGCGGTCGAGATCTACGCGCCGGTCGGCGGCACGGCGCGCGTGCACGAGGAGAGCGCCACGTCGAATTTCGGGTACCACGTCAACGTCGACGTGGGCGGCGGCCGCTACGTCGTGCTCGGGCATTTCTCGGAGATCTTCGTGGCGGACGGCGCGGGGGTCGCGGCCGGGCAGATGCTCGGCTATGACGGTTGCACCGGCGCGTGCTCGGGCGACCATTCGCACGTCGGGCTCATGGAGGGCGACCCGTCGCTTATGGCGCAGTACGGCACCTCGGTGGACGCGTCGCTGTACGCGCTCGACACGAACGACGAGGACGGCGCGTTCGGCGCGATCGACGCCGAGGACTTCGTGTGCGGCACCACGGGCGGTCACGTGTACGAGTCGGCGCTGCCCGTGAGCCTGTGGCATCCGGACGGCACGCTCGTGAAGGTGCCGGACAGCCCGTCGGTGTACCTCGTCGAGGACGGCGCCGCGCGGCACGTGGCCGACGAGACCACGTTCTGGAGCTACAATCTCGACTTCGACGACCTCGCGCTCATCTCCGACGAGGAGCTCTCGTGCCTCGGCGCGGGGGAGGAGCTCTCCGCGGACGGCTCGGTCGAGGCGGCGTACGGCGAGGACGGCAACGCGTGGCTGTTGGTGCGCGACACGGACGGCTCGCGCTGGAAGGCCGAGCTCGCCTCGGACAGCCGCGCGGACGTGCTCGCGAGCTGGGGTCTCCCCGACGTCGAACTCGACGACGGGAACCTCGTCTCGTGGGGCGAACTCGACGACTACGACACCCGCTCGGGCAACGCCCCGTTCCGCGACGGCGCCATCCTCAAGGAGGAGAGCCGCTCGGACGTGTACGTCGTCTCCCGCGGCATCGCGGTCCCGGTGAAGGACTGGGACACGTACCTGCTGCTCGGGTACGGCGCCCGCGCCATCGAGACGGTTTCGGACGGCGAGGTCGGCCAGGTGATGGGCGACAACGTCGGCTCGTGCGCGGCCGGCATCTGGGGCCTCGGCCAGGACGCCGTCACG
>DAISXX010000131.1:0-3196 GCA_036825695.1 Patescibacteria group bacterium
ACGCGTACTACATTCCGAGCCGCGTGGTCATTGGCGTCGCGGGCAAGGTGAACAAGAGCACGCTCGCGCTCATCAAGAAGACGTTCGGTTCCGTGAAGGCGAAGCCGGCCCCGGCCGAGTACGAGAAGATCGCGCCTAAAGCCGCCAAAGCCGCTAAAACCTCTAAAGCCGCTCTCTCCGTCCGCGTGCAGGAAAAGCACGTCGAGCAGCTCCAGGTGGCATTCGGATTTCCGTCGTACGGCGTCGCGGACAAGCGAAACGCCGCGCTCTCGATTCTCGGATCGATTCTCGGCGGCACGATGTCGTCGCGCCTGTTCGTGAGCGTGCGCGAGAAGAAGGGGTTGTGCTACTTCGTCCGCGCCGAGAATTCGGCGTATGATGATACGGGCGCGTTCGCGATCCGCTCCGGACTCGACAAGTCGCGCCTGAAGGAAGCGGTGAAGACGATCGTCGAGGAAATTGAGAAGATCAAGAAGACGGGCGTGACGCCGCGCGAATTGAAGGACGCGAAGGACAACTTTCGCGGACGACTGCTTCTGCGGCTCGAAGAATCCTCGAACCAGGCCGACTGGTACGCGCGTCAGGAACTCCTGCTCGGCGAATCGAAGACGCCGGAGGAACGCATGAAGGAAATCGACGCGGTCACGGCCGCGGACGTGAAGAAGGTCGCGAACGACGTGCTCGACCTCACGAAGATGAGCGCCGCCGCCATCGGTCCGTTCAAGGACGGAAAAGCCTTTCTCAAAGCCTCCGGACTATGAAAACC
Organism: Patescibacteria group bacterium; assembly: GCA_036825695.1. GTDB lineage: Bacteria > Patescibacteriota > Patescibacteriia > UBA9934 > GWF2-40-263 > YC12-FULL-57-11. The sequence continues at coordinate 767 of DAISXX010000131.1, forward strand.
ATCGTCGGCAACTGGAAAATGAACGGGGGTACCGGGGAGTCCGTCGCGCTTGCGCGGGGGGTGCTTTTGGCGCTGCGCGGGAAGAAGTTGCTGCGGGAGACGGTCGTGTGCCCGCCGTTCCTCGCGCTCGGCGAGGTGCGGAAGGTCGTGGCGCGGTCGCACGTTTCGCTCGGCGCGCAGAACGTGTTTTGGGAGGAGCAGGGGGCGTTCACCGGCGAGGTTTCGACGCGCATGCTGACGGAAGTCGGCGCGACGCACGTGATTCTCGGCCACAGCGAGCGGCGCGCCCTGTTCGGCGAAACGGACGCGACCGTCAACAAGAAGCTGATCCACGCGCTGGCGGCCGGACTGACGCCGATCGTGTGCGTCGGCGAGGACGCGGCGGCGCGAACGGAAGGGAAGGAGAAGGAATTCGTCGCAGCCCAACTGAAAGGCGCGTTGCGAGACCTGCACCTGCGCCACAAGGAACGGATCCTGTTCGCGTACGAACCCGTCTGGGCCATTGGCACGGGCAAGGCCGCGGCACCGGCCGACGCGGTCGCGATGCACGCGTTCATCCGCTCTCTCGTTCCCGACCTGCTCGTCGGCATCAAGCCCGCGCAGTTTTCGGTGCTGTACGGCGGATCCGTCGACGGGGCGAACGCGTATGCGTTCCTGCGCGAGGACGAGATCGACGGCCTGTTGGTCGGCGGCGCGTCCGTGAAGCTGTCGGAATTTTCGAAAATTTTGGAAGCAGCCGCGGACGTGCTCGAAGCGCGCGCCGCCTAGCCTATGCTCTGGCCCATCCTCTCGCTCGTCGTTTTGCTCGCGTCGCTCGGCGTCGCGGGGTTCGTGCTGCGGCGCAAGATTCCGCAGTTGCGCATCATCGACGTGGCCGCCATCCCGACCGAGCGCGCCAAGCTTCTCAAGGAGCAGATCATCCTGCAGCGGTTCGAGCGCGTCGGCGCGGAAAAGTTCGGTACCGTTGCCAAGGCCGCGAGGCAGGGCGTCACGGTCGCGTCGAAGATTGGACGTCGCGCCGTGCAGCGGCTCTACGCGATGGAGCAGTATTACCAGAAGCTCAAGCGCTCACCCGCCGACGCGGGCAGCGTCGACGTGGAGACGATGAAGCGCCTGCTCGACGAGGCCGACGATTTGGTCCGCGAGGAAGAATACATTCCGGCCGAGAAGCGTTACATCGAGATCATCAGCCACAGCCCGAAGCACGTGAAGGCGTACGAGGGGCTCGGCAACCTGTACCTGAAGAGCGGACAATATCCACAGGCTCGCGAGACATTGCTGTTCACGCTCCGCCTGTCGCCGGACGACGCGAGCGTCCACATGAGTTTGGCTCAGGTGGAAATCGAGGATAACAACCCGCGCAAGGCCGTCGAATATCTCCGTAAGGCGGTCGAGCTGCGCAAGGCGAACCCCAAGTTTATCGACTTGTACATCGAGACGGCGCTGGAGGCGTCGCTGTTGGACGACGCGCGGAAGGGAGTCGCCCTTCTGAAGGAAGCCAACCCGGAAAATCAAAAAATCACGGAGTTTGAGGAGCGTCTGGCCTCGGCCTCGGGGAACTCTTCACAACCTGCGGAACCTCTGCTATAGTTCCGCCGCTGCCGTCATAGCTCAGTTGGTAGAGCGCATCCATGGTAAGGATGAGGTCATCGGTTCAATCCCGATTGACGGCTCCAGAAAAGAACTCTCGCAAGAGGGTTTTTTTCTTTCTAGCACCGCGCCTCGAATACACAGACATAAACAAATAGTTATTTGCTAAGCAACATCAAATTTCTGTGGATAGATTTGCTTGTTCGCATGGTTGATAGGTGAGATAATGTCGTCGATTCAAAGTATTTAATTTTGAAAATTCTTAAAGGAGCGATCCTTCTTACAAACGCGTATGTCTCAAATCGCGATTTTATTCCGACGTGAACGTGCATGGGCCGCCGCGCTCGTGATTGCGTTGACGGTGGCCATCGTCGGTGCGGTTATCATGAACGGGCAGAACCAGTTCGCGGAGGCGGCGGCCGCGAGCGTCAGCATCGCGTCGAAGACGATCGCGCTCCAGACGGACGCGGACGGGAACGTGAAGGCGGACGTCGGAGACACGGTGCGCGTCAGCGTCAACGTGAACAACACGGACGGCGGCTGCAACGCGATCGGCGTTGAGACGTACGTGACGGCCGACATGACCGCTTACGGCGGCGCATCCGACCAGGAACTTACCTGTATCACCGACAACGGAGGAACGGCCGACCAGTTTCGGTTGGACTTCGTGATCGAGGACGCGGGCGTGATTGACGGCATTGACGTCGCCGGAGGCGACGCTTCTTCCGCTGTCGACGTCACCGCGACCGACATTGACGACGGCGCGGGGATTACCGCCGCGTCCAACAACATGATCGTCGCGGTGGATACCATCGCCCCGATCGTCACAAACGGCAACAT
>DAISXX010000132.1:0-3080 GCA_036825695.1 Patescibacteria group bacterium
GTCTGTAAGCGCGCCGGTCTTCGCCGAGATCGTAACGGTATGCGCGCCGAGCGCGAGGTCGGGAAGATCCACGCGCACGGTGTCCGCGGACGCTGCCGAAAGCGACGTCTCAAACGACGCGTCCGGAATCTTGATGGAATATTCGATCTGGTCCCGAAGCCCGATGCCGGTGCCGGACACGCGCACGAGCACGGTTGGCTGGTCGGAGTCGAGATACGAGTCGCGCATCACCGGCGACAGGAAGAACGGCAACGACGCGTCGACGTCGAATTGCGCGTTGCCGACCTGCTTCTTGTCCGCGTTCAACGCCTGCGCCGTGACGCGCCACGAGGTGACGTTGTCCGGCAGCTTGAACGTGAGGGTCCCGTTGCCGCTCGCGTCGGTGTCGACGACCTCGAACGCCGCGTTGTCCTTGAAGGTGAATCGTCCGAGCGCGCGCCCGCCGCCGCCTCCCTTTTCCGCTCCGAAACTGGCGGACACCGTCGCATCGCGCGTCACCTGCGTCGAAATCACGCCATCCGCGACCCAGCGATACACGTCGCCGAGCGGATTCACGGATTCCGGGAAGAGCGCGTAGTACGCCTCGTCCACCACGTTCACGTTCACGGCCGCGCGCACCGGCGCGCCATCCATGTCCGCGACATGAACGGATACCGTGGCGTTTTGTCCAGGCGCGTACCGCTCCTGCGACGACTCGAGCGTCACCGTAAGCTTCGACAGCGTCGAGTCATACGCCACCGCATAGCCGCTCGACCCGTACCACCATCCCTGCTGGCCCACCTGCTGATAGGCTCCGCCGTCATACATGACGCCGTACACGGCCACGTTCGGCACGGCGCTGTCCGTGAACGCGAATTGATACGTCGGATCGGACGAGAGATGCGTCGTCTGGATCCCGCGCTGCGCCTGGTAGTAGAAGAACCGCGAGCCGTCCGGGGCCGCGAACGGTTCCTCGTTCTGGTACACCGACAAATGGACGGTTTGTCCGAGCGCATAGCCCGGGAAGTCCCACTGGTGCTCGATGCCCGCATCGTCGTTGTGGAACGTCAGCGCGTTCGTGGTGCCGCTTTCAAATCCGCGACGCGACCACACATCGACGCGCGTGGAGTCCTTACGACCGTTCTCGTCTTGCGCCGACAGGTCGACGTAATAGTTGGCGTCGGGCGTCGCCGCCGGAAACGAGTAAGCCACGTGCCCGTTCGCGTCCGAGAACGCGGTAAACGTGCCAACCTGCTTCTCATTGCGGTCGTACCGGTAGTTCTTCACCACCTGCTTGCGAACGAAATCGTACGACTGGCCCACCTCGACCTTCGCATACGTGATTTCCGTGATGGTTCCGTTCACGGCCACGTTTGCGCGCGTGGTCGGCCCGAACGTCTCCGGGTCGTACGAGTTGACCGCCTGCGTGTTACGAACGGTCAGGTCGACGGAACCCTTGCCGTTCTCAATGCTCGAATTCGTCCATGACGCGTCGAGATAGATCTTCGGCCCGAAGACCAGCACCGTCCCGCTTGCTTCGATCTGTCCTTCTTCCGGTCGTGCCGGACGCACGGAAAACCACGTGGTGCGCGGACCGTGGGAATCGTCATTCGGCTGGCACACGAAGGAACCGCGCGCGTTGCCAGCGTCGTCAAGGGTGAGCGTCTCGTCGACGCAGTCGCCCGCGACGTGCACCTCAAGACCGTTTACCGGCGTGCCTTCGAAATATTCCCCATGCACCGCGTAACCGATCGATTGGCCGTCATACGATGCCTCCACGTCGGGCACGATGGACAACGCGTAGGCTGGCTTCACGTATTCCGTGACCGAAAGGCCGCGCGTGGCAACCACGGCATCGCCCCAGGAGACATTCAGGCTGAACGAACCCGCATTCGCGCCACGCAGCTGCAGCTCGCCGGAATACGTGCCGTTCGGCGTAACCGGAACGTCCACGCGGTCGAAGCCAATGTCGGCATGCACGGAATCCGGACGCGCGCCGCCGTCGCGTTTCTCGACGTAGCCCCAGAATTTGATGGTATCCGTCGGCTTGTACGTCGGACGGTCGGTATAGACGTACGTCCAATACGCGTCCGCCACGCCGTCGCCGATCGGTGAGGCGCCCCAGGTGCGGATGCCGCCCTTCCCTTCGAAAATCACGGAACTGCGCAGCACGATTGGCAGCGCGTCCGAAGTCGTTCGAACGAGAACGATGTTCGATTGGTCGTCGGTGCTTGCGACCGAGCCGACGCCTTGCGCGTCGGTGATTCCCGACAAAGAATCGCCGTCATACTCGACCCGCGCGCCGGCCACCGGCTGATTGCTCGACGCGTCATTCACCCAGACGACGGTCTTGTTCGTGGCGCGCGAAACGTACGCGGTCAGATTGCTCGACGCGATCATGGCCCACGTCCGTGCCCCGTTCCGGCTGACGTCCGCGACGTAATAGCCGGCCGGGATGGAGTCCGGAAACACCAGGTACGCCGTATAGTCGTACTCGGTGCGTTCGGCGTCGAACTCGAACTGAGGCTGCGAGGAGGTATCAATCAAGTCGTCGGCGCTCACGAACGTGCGCCACTCAAGGTTCTGCGCTCGTTTCAGCGCTTCGACGTAGTCGGAAAATGCGTCATAACGGTACAGTTTTACGTGCGCCGGCGTATCCTGTCCCGCCAACTCGCCCCACTCGCCATACGTGAGCGCGACCGCCTGCGTCGGCGTCACGGTTTGGTAGCGATCGTTGATGGAAAGCTGGAAACCGCGCGTCTCATCGGGCGACGTCTCGAACGTGAACGTCTCGTCTTCTCCGAGCGTCTCGTCGCTTCCCTTCAGCGGAAGATCCTTGGAAAGCGTCGCCGTGTACAACGTTGCGGGTTCCAGCTTGTCCGGCACGAACACGAACGCACGGCGCGACGACTCCACGTGGCCGGTGAGCGCGGGGACGAACGTCAACGCCTTCTGGAATGCGTCCGCGTCGACGTTCTCATAGTTGAAATCGAACTCGATGCCCGTGTCGAGCGGCACCCCGCTCGCGCGATCTCCCGGAATCGTCGAAACTACGCGGAAATCGCCTTTCACCTGGAATGCCCAGTTATAATCGCGAGTTG
>DAISXX010000133.1:0-3037 GCA_036825695.1 Patescibacteria group bacterium
GTTTGGACGCGGGACGGAAGGACGAACCGGATTCCAAGAATTCGGCATTTCCGAAGAAACCTCCGCGCTCCGTCTCACGCGGTCCGGATCCGTTGACGCGGACGGAACCGAGCACGTGGAAAGCGTGAACCGCATTCTCACGGACGAAATTCTTTCCGCCGACCAAGTGCCCACCGACCTCTTCTCCGCAGAACGCCTCGGTTTCGAGCGAATGCCGCCGCCGGATGAGGACAACCCGGACTCGTGGCCGACGTTCGAGCTCAGGAACGGATGCTTCCGCGAAGGACCGACGGAACCAGAATGGCTTCTCCCTTCGGAAGAGGCCGCGGCGAGAGCGCGCATCAAGGCGCTCGGCCCGGACGCGCCAAGCATGGGCGGAGGAGGATTCTAGACGCGCCGCGAAACGAAGACGCGCCACACACGTGGCGCGTCTTGACATTTCGCCTAAAACCCCTTACCTTCCCCCTCTTCGTTCCTTCCCAAACCCTTTCAACGTGGTGGACCATGAAACGTGTCTCGATTCCGACGTGGGCCGGGCTCGCGCTCGTTCCGATCGTCTCGTATCTCCTCAACAACTTCGTGCTGGTGGCGATCCCGGTGCTCGGCGTGCTGCCGGATCTCGGGTTCGTGCCGTACCTGACCACCGCGTGCGGCGTGCTCGGCGTGTGGTTCGCGGTTCGCGGCAACGACGAGCGCGCGGTCATCTTCTCCGAGCTGTGCACGATGTGCGGCATCCTCGGGACCACGAGCGGGCTGACCCTGTTCGTGAAGTCGTTCGCCGCGGGCGGACACGAGATCGGCGAGCTTCTCTATGTATTCGTCCCGACGTTCCACGCGGTCCTGATGGCCGCGTGCGTGCTGTTCGTCAACGCGTGGACCCCAACCGTGGAGGTCGAGGACGATGGCCAGGACTAAGCACCGTTCGCGCGCGCCGCTCATCGCGATGGCGGACATGTTCATCTGCGTCTCGGCGGTGTTCCTCTTCTTTCTCGGCAAGCCCGAGGGCGATACGCGGCAGGAAATCGAGGCGAAGAAGGCCGAGGTTGCCGCGCTCGAGAAGCGCGTGGCGGATCTCCGCGCGGACCGCGACGAGGCCGAGGCGGACGTCACGTACGTCCAAGGGCAGATCGAGACCGAACGCGAGCGCCTCGAGGAGAAACAGCAGGCGTACCAAAACTGGGACGTCGTGGTGCAGCAGTTCACGCACTACGCGGCGCTGGACCGCGAGCCGGACTACCACTTCTACGTTCGATCGAACGGGGTCTACAGTTCCGCGTCGACCGCAAAATGGACGAAGGCCGGGCTCAAGGCGTGGCTGACCGACGTCGCGGCGAAGACGCCGCCCGGATCGACGACCGACGTGGTGTTCTACATCGAGAACGGCGCGAACGACCTGTACATCTACGAACGCAGCGTCATCGACGAACTGAATGCCTCGGGCGTGCGGATCGTCAGTCACAGCGTCATCCTCCCGCCGGGCGTGCGCGCGGGTCCGGACGAGATGATCCACGCAAACCAGGGAGGTGGAAAATGACTAGGTCGCACGCCGTGCTGCTGCTGGCGGTGGTGCTCGCCGGCCTCGCGTTCCACCAGAACGTGCGCTGGCCCGAACACCTGTGGGACGCACCCGCGTTCCGCACGTTCCGCTTCGAGGATCTTCCGGAAGTCACGAGGTTCCTTGCGCGACCGGAGGAGAAACCGCCGGTGCCGCCGTCGACGATCGTCGACGCGAACCCCGTCGCGGCCACGGTGGACAAGCCGAAGGAAGAGGCGAAGAAGCCGGAAGACAAGCCGAAGCCTGTGCCGAAGAAGCCCAAGGCCAAGGCGCCTTCCACGAAGGCTGCGGAGCCTCCGAAGGAAACGCGACCGACGGTCCTCCCCACCACGCTCCCACAGTCGCTGACCGACGACTTCGGCAAGTGCTACGGCTACGCGCGAACGTCGGCGACCGGCGTCGTCGTCGTGCGGTTTCGCGAAACCGAGGACGGAACGATTTCCCTCATGGGAATCACCGAGGACACGCTCGGAGTCCGCGAAGTGACGGACTGCGTGAAGCGCGTCCTCTCCGCCGCCAGCCTCCGTGACCCGGAACCTCCGGGCACGGAACTGGTTCGTGAGACCCGCCTCACGTTCGGAACGAAGTGATGTTCAAACCCATCCGCTTCGTTCTCTCCGGACTCCCCTTCAACGTCCGCGCGTCGTTCTTCGCCGCGAGCGCGGGATACGCCGCGTGGTTCGCCACGTTCGGCCTTCCCGTATGGATGTCGGCGGTATTCGTGGTCATGCTGTTCGCGTCCACGGTGGTCCACGAGCTCGGACACGCGTTCGCGCTGCGTGCCTTCGGCGTGCGGCACGGCTGCGTGAGCGTGAACGTGCACGCGCTCGGCGGGCACGTGACGTTCTGCGAGGCGTGCCACGCGCGCCTCGGCATGGGCGAGCGGTTCGCCATGTCGGTCGCGGGACCGCTCGCCGGATTCGCGCTCGCGGTGCCCGCGGCCGCGCTGTGCGTGTTCGCGAAGACCGACGCGATGTTCCTGCTCGCGTCCGGACTCGTCGTCATGAACCTTCTGACCAGCGCGGCGAACCTCCTTCCCGTCTACCCGCTCGACGGCGGACACGCGACGGAAGCCGCGCTCCGCGGCCTCGTCGGCGGCCGCGCCATCGGCGAGTACGCGGCCATCATGGTGAGTGGCGCATGCCTGACCGCGCTCGTCGGCGCGAGCGTCTGGTACGGCGGGGACATAAACCTCGTCGGCCGGTTGAACATCGCGTTCAACCTGCTAATGCTCGTGGGCGGGAACCTCGCCCGCGTGATGCGATCTGACTGACCCCCAACCCGGGGTCATTTTTTTACCCAATATCCTTGCCAAACCAAGACGTTTCCGCTACACTTCCCTTCGTACTATGCGCATTCATCGCCACCGGCACCAAAAGCCGAAACTCAACATCCCGACGTTCCGCGTGAACGAGCAGATCGATAACCCGGAAATCCGGGTGATCGACGACAAGGGAGAGCAGCTCGGAGTCATTCCGACCT
>DAISXX010000134.1:0-2996 GCA_036825695.1 Patescibacteria group bacterium
CGCGAGGACCACCTGCGTCGCCCGCCCGTACGGCACGGGGACGGCGGCCACGTCGTGTTCGCCGAACGGGACGTACTCGCCCCGCAGAATGCCGAGCGCGATCGTGAGCGTTCGCGCGTCGATGGTTTCCGCGCGGTCGTCGTTCACGTGCCCGATGATGTTGCGTTGGAGTTCCAGCCGTTCGTCGTCCATGAGTCTCTCCTTGGTTGAAGTTCGTTGCGTCGGTCTATCACGGGATGAAGGTTTGGTCAACGTGTGGAACTCGCCGCGCATCCGTAACGCCCACATTGCAAATGAATTCAGTAACGAAAACACCCCACCGGACAGCGGTCATCCGGTGGGATGTTTTCGCTGCCGGCGGGGCCGTCAGTTGAGCAGGAGGTACTCGATGGCGCGGTCGTACTCCGCGGTTGTTCCATCGCTCGGATTCTCGATCTTCTCATCGAACTGGTAGCGTTCGCCGGCGTCCGCGGCCGTCGAGGTGACGTGGATCGTGCCGTCGGCCTCGCGGACGACGTCGATCCACTCGTTGAGGAAATTGCGCCAGTACAGTCGGAATCCGTCCGTTTCACCGGTCGTCAGCTCCCGCTTCTCCAGCAGGCGCCAGGCTCCGACATAGCCGGCGCTTGCCTCGATGCTGTGAAGCAGGAGGATGGCGGATGCCAGATGGTGTTCCGCCCGCCGTTCGCGTTCGGCGATCTGTGCCACCATCTTTCGAAGAACAAACGTCCAGCTCGTCCATCCGACGGGGGTGGCCGGGCTCATTCCTTGCAATACCATGAAAGACTCCAGGAAGGCTAAGAATAATACCATAAAAATGCCATTTTGTCAATGGTTTGACAGGGTTTTCTCCGGCTGTAGAATGCGAGCAATATGGACAAGCAACTTCGCCGCATTTTGAATCTCGTGCGTAAAACCGGCGACCGGATGGTCGTGACGGACTCGAACGGGGAAGACGTGTATGTGGTCATTGGGTTGGACCAGTACGAGGAGCTTGTGTCGCCCGTCGAGGACATGGGTGAATCGGATTCTGGCGAATCTTGGGGCGAAGGTTGGTGGGAACCAGGTCCGGAAGGCGACGTTCCGCCGGTGCCGCCGGCCGTCGTCGAAGTCGCGGACGCCCCGTCGGACATTTGGGAGACCATGAAACCGGCTGGACAGGATGGCGAAACGTGGGATTTGGACAAGATGACCGAGGCGGAGAAGGTCGATTTGGAGAAACAATACCGGGAGTATCAGAAGAGTAAGGAGCGGGTCGTGGAACCAACCGTGCAGCCCGTCGTCCCGGAGATCAAAAAGGTTGAGGAAAAGCCAAAAGAGGACGAAGATTTCGGAGAGGAGCAGTTCTACTTGGAACCCGTGGAATAATCCACTGGATAGGCCTTGCGCGATTCAACCTCCTTTGTTATAATTTCGCCGTGTTACGCGATTAATTCAAAAAAACATCTAACTAGAGCAATTTTTTGCCCGCCTGGATGAGGTGCACTTAACCCGTGACCACCTGATCCGGCCGGGCAAGATCGCAACGTGCGATCAAGCTCCAAAAAATGCTATGGCAGAAGCGTTTATCCGCAACAAGACCCACGTCAACGTGGGTACGATCGGCCACGTCGACCACGGCAAGACGACCACGACGGCCGCTATTCTCGCTGTTCTCGCCGCGCACGGCGGAAAGGCGCAGACCAAGGGCGTCGACGACCTCGACAAGGCCCCGGAGTCCAAGGCCCGCGGTATCACCATCGCGACGGCCCATACGGAATACGAGTCGGAAAAGCGCCACTACGCGCACGTCGACTGTCCGGGACACGCCGACTACATCAAGAACATGATCACGGGTGCCGCCCAGATGGACGGCGCGATTCTCGTGGTTTCGGCCGCGGACGGTCCGATGCCGCAGACCCGCGAGCACATTCTTCTCGCCCACCAGGTTGGCGTTCCGGCCATCGTCGTTTACCTTAACAAGGTGGACATGGTTGACGATCCGGAGCTCATCGACCTCGTCGAGCAGGAAGTGCGCGACCTCCTCAAGAAGTACCACTACCCGGGCGACGAAGTGCCGGTCATTCGCGGTTCTTCCGCGAAGGCCCTTGCCAACCCGAGCGACCCGGTTGCCTCGAAGCCGATCATGGATCTCGTGGCTGCCCTCGACTCCTATATCCCGGACCCGATTCGCGAGACCGACAAGCCGTTCCTCATGCCGGTTGAGGACGTGTTCTCGATCGAAGGCCGTGGCACGGTGGTTACGGGCCGCATTGAGCGCGGCATGATCAAGATCAACGAGGACATCGAGATCGTCGGCCTCATGCCGGAACCGATGAAGTCGGTGGTCACGGGCATCGAAATGTTCAACAAGAACCTCGATTCCGGTATGGCTGGCGACAACGCCGGTCTCCTCCTCCGTGGTATCAAGAAGGAAGACGTCGAGCGCGGCATGGTTCTCGCCAAGCCGGGTTCGGTGAAGCCGCACACGGAGTTTGAGGCGGAAATCTACGCCCTCACGAAGGAGGAAGGTGGTCGCCACAAGCCGTTCTTCAAGGGCTACAAGCCGCAGTTCTACATCCGCACGACCGACGTGACGGGTGAGATCACGCTCCCGGAAGGCACGGAAATGATCATGCCGGGCGACACGTCCACCCTCAAGGTGACGCTCATCCAGCCGGTCGCCATCGAAGAGAAAATGTCTTTCGCCATTCGCGAGGGCGGCCGCACGGTCGGCGCCGGCGTGGTGACGAAGATTGTCAAATAATTTTTAAGCACCCTGGTCTGGCGCAAGCCGGACCGGGGTGCATCTGTTCTTTCTCCAAACATTGTGGCAAAGACTGCAACCAAAACGGAAAAGCAGCCGGAAGAGCAGCGCATCCGCATCCGCATCCGCGCGTACGACCATAAGATCATCGACCAGGCCACGATGACCATCATCAAGGCCGCCGAGCGCTCGGGCGCCAAGGTCCACGGTCCGGTCCCGCTTCCGACGGAGAAGCGCAAGTACACGGTCA
>DAISXX010000135.1:0-2980 GCA_036825695.1 Patescibacteria group bacterium
CCCTTGCGCTTCAGGTGCTCGGTAACGAGCGTCCCGCTCTGCTCGTCGAGAATCCGATGGAACATCCACGGTCCGCGGAACGCCGCGACGGTCGACATCCCGTGGTGGAGAAACACGTCGATCAGCTCACACGCGATGAAGCTCCCGCCGTACGCGATGCCGCGTCCCGTGCACGCGGCGATCTTCGCGATCAGATGTTCCGTGTCGCCGAGCGTTTGAAAATAACAGATGTTCTCGCCCTCGTACGGCAACGTGTTGATCTCGGCGCCGGTGGTGATGAGCAGCTTATCGTACGGCAGCTCGCGGCCGTCGGAAATGGTCACGTGCTTGTTCACGGCGTCGATCGACGCGCAACGCGTCCCTTGGAGCCATTCGATCTTCTTGTCGAAATACCACGTCTCCTTCTTCAGAAAAATCTTCTCGCGGGCGACGATCCCCTTCGCGTAATGCGGCAACAAAACACGAGAGTAAATCACCTCGTGTTCCTCGCCGATCAGCGTGATGGACGCGTCCGCATCGAGCTTGCGCAGCTCCTCGGCCGCGGTTGTGCCGGCGATGCCGCCGCCCACGATCACGTAGGTCATACGTCCGGAAACAGCTGTTTGCCCGATTCGTCGTAAATGAAAATCGCGAGCGTCGGACATGACTGGGCGCCAAGGATGATGTTTTCCATCTCGTCGTCAGTCACGTCCATCACGCGCTCGTAGGTGCGCTCCGTCGGCTCGGTGCCGTGGTCGAGCACGTACGCCTTGTTCTCGTCGTTGAGCTGGAACGTTTCCGGCGAAATGGTCACGCAGGAAGCGGCGCCGATGCAGAGGTCCGGGTCCACCTTCACGGTAATCTTCGGCATACTAGTCTTCAATGAATTCAACGATAGAATACTCCGGGCAGTGCTCGCGAACAAGGTCCTGCAAGCCTTCCTTGTACGATCCGGAGCACTCGCAGCCGTTGCAAAAGCCCACCAGCTTGAACGTGATCGTCTCGCCCTCGGCACGCACGATGGAGATGGCGCGTCCGGCCGTGTCGAGCACGGGCTTCAGTCCTTCGAGTTGTTCTTGCAGTATTTCGATTCCCATATTTTTCGTGACTTTACGACTCTTCGACTCTACGACTTACCCAAAATACTTCTCCTTATAGAACCGGATTAGTTCCTCGACGGCCGGGAGCACGCTCGGGTTGCCGATGCCCACTTTCGTCTTCGCTTGCACGGCCTCGATGGTGAACGCGCCCTCGAGCACGGCTTCCTCAATGTCGTGGTCCGTCACCTTACTCACCGGATCGATGATGCGCGTGGCCTCGACGACCATCTTGTCGACCTTGCCCACGCGGCGGTAGAAGTCGTTGATCGCGTCACGCAGCGCCTTGTCGCAAAGCACCGAGCAGTGAAACTTGCGCGCCGGCAGCCCGCCCAAGCGGTCCATGATGTGCTGCGGCTTGATGGTGCGCGCCTCCTCGAGCGTCATGCCGCCGTTCTCCGTGACCATCACCGACGCCATGGACGTCGACGCAATCGCGGAACCGCAGCCGAACGTCTTCCAGCGAAATTCGAGAATGCGCTCGGTCGCGGGATCGACTTTCATCCACACGCGCAGCTCGTCGCCGCACGCCGGCGAGCCGACCTTGCCGATGGCGTTGTAGTCATCCGGGTTCGCGTCGTTCTCCATGAAGTTGCGCGGGTGGAAGAAATGATCCTTCACCGTGTCCGTGTAAAACCAAGACTTCGCGCCGTCCTTGGTGGTGACGTCGCCCTGGGTTCCGGCGACCGGAGGCTGCTTGTAATCAGACATAATATTTTGGATCCACGCGCACCGGGCTGATGGCACGCAATTTTTCGACGAGCGGCGGGAGCGTCTCGAGCACGTAGTCGATGTCGGCGTCGGTGGTCGAATGACCGAGCGAGAACCGCACCGAGCCGTGCGCGACCTCGTACGGCAGACCGAGCGAGAGGATGACGTGCGACGGGTCGAGCGTCGTCGACGTGCACGCGGAGCCGGTCGACACGTAGATGCCGGCCGCGTCGAGATACAGGATCATGGCCTCGCCCTCGATGTCCATGAGCGACATGTTCACGTTGTTCGGCAGGCGCTTCGTGGCGTGACCGTTCAAACGAACCTTCGGGATGCGTTCGCGAATTCCTGCGATAAGCTTATCGCGCAACGTCGTCAGACGTTCCGATTCCGAAACGCGGTCTGCCTGGACCAGTTCGAGCGCCCTCACCATGCCGATGATGCCCGCGACGTTCTCCGTGCCAGCGCGCGTCCCCTTTTCCTGCGTGCCGCCGAACTGCAGCGGCTGCAGTTTCAATCCGCGGTGCACGTACAGCGACCCGACGCCCTTCGGTCCGTACATCTTGCTCCCGTTCACGGTCATCATGTCGACGTGCAGCTTCTCCACGTCGAGATCGAGGAACCCCGTCGCCTGACACGCGTCGGTGTGGAACACGGGCAGCGTCGTCTTCGTCTCGGCGCGACTCTTCTGAATCGCGTTGCCGATCTCCTGGATCGGCTGGATGGTCCCGATCTCGTTGTTCGCGTACATCACGGAGACGAGCAACGTGTCGGGACGAATCGCCTCCATCACCTGATCGACCGAGATCAGTCCGTCGTGGTCGGGTTTCAAATACGTGACCTCGAATCCTTCCTTCTTCTCCAAATGCATCGCGGCCTCGAGCACGGCGTGGTGCTCGAACGCGGTGACGATGAGATGTTTTCCATGCGACTGGTTGGCGCGGCAGAAACCGAGGATCGCGAGGTTGTCGGATTCCGTGCCGCCGGACGTGAAGACGAGCTCGTCCGGCCGCACATGGAAGATCGCCGCCATCCGCTCGCGCGCGTCGTCGAGCGCGTCCTTCACGTCCTTGCCAATCGAATGGAAGCTCGACGGGTTCCCATACTCGGTCCCGAGGAACGGCAACATGGCCTCGAGCACGCGAGGATCCATAGGCGTCGTGGCCGCGTGATCGAGGTAGACTTCGCGCATA
>DAISXX010000136.1:0-2941 GCA_036825695.1 Patescibacteria group bacterium
CGATCCTCGGCCGTGAGCCACGAGCTCGACTGCACCTTCCCGCCCCGCCCGACGCCGTACACGATCTCGATCCCGAGCTCCGCGCACAGCTTGGCCTCCGGATTCTGCGACGAGTTCGGATCAAGCGCGTCCTTCAGGTCGCGGTCGCCGCCCTGCGCGAAAATGTCCGGACGGATTTCTCGGAGCTCGCGGCACACGCTGCGGTCGTCAAAGTCCGACTCGTGCTGAGTGAACACCACGCGCGACACGCCCTTGATGGCCTCGATGATCTCGCGGCGCTGGTCCTGCGGCATGAACGCGTGGCCCTTCTTCTTGATCAGCCAGTTGTCGTTGTTGACGATCACCACCAGCTCGTCGCCGAGCGCGGCCGCCTCCTGGATCATCCGAACGTGGCCGACGTGAATCGGGTCGAATCCTCCGGAAACGCAAACGATCTTCTTGCTCATAGCATCCAATGGCTAAGTACGAACGACGTTATCACGGTGCCGACCACGGCGCCAGCCAGCACGTCGGTCACGTAATGCGCGCGAACCGCGACGCGGCCGATCGAGATGATCGCCGCGATCACGTACGCCGAAACGATCCATTCGCCCGCGCCCATGTTCCAAAAGACGGTCGCGATGGAAAACGCGAGCGTGGCGTGGCCGGACGGAAACGACGGCGGAACCCAAAGCATGCCAACCGCGAGCGGCTTCGCGAGCTCCTGGAACGGCCGGCGGCGGCGGATAAGGTATTCGAGCGCGAGCGTGACGAGCCAGGAGACGGCCACCGGCGCGAGAACGGCGAGCGAGGCGAACGTGCCGACGCGAACCGTCACGACGTACGCGTAGAAAAACAGCGCGCCGCCCAAGAACCAAAGCAACTGGCTTGCCGCGATGTCCGCGAGCTTGCGTCCGACGGACGAACGCTGCGCGGCGTCCGCGAACGCGTGTGAGATTCGATGATCGATGTTGGTTTCTTTTTTCATACGGCTTCTCTCAATCGTTCAAGTTCCCTTTCCCGGCGTTCGATGTCCCCGCGCATTGCGTCCGCGTCCTTCGGCACGACGAGGTTCTTATTCGTGTACGCGCACCGGTCCTTGATCGGGCACGTCCAGCAGCGCGGCGTTCCCGGGATGCAGACGTAGCGCCCGAACTTCACGAATACCTGGTTCACGGTCCGCATGATGTCGCGCGGCACGATTTTCAGAAGCGCGGCCTCGGCCTTCTCCGGCGTCTTCGCGCTGACCCATCCGAGACGATTCGTCACGCGCAGCACGTGCGTGTCCACGGCGATGGCCGGCGTGTCGAAGCACGCGACAAGCACCACGCTCGCGGTCTTGCGTCCCACGCCCGGCAGCTCGACGAGTTCTTCCATGGTGCGCGGAACAACCCCCTTGTGCTTGGTCGCGACGAGTTTCGCCATCGCTCGGATGTTCTTCGCCTTCTGCCGGTACATCCCGATCGTGTTGATCTTCGCCTCGACCGATTTCTGATCCGCGCCCGCGAGCTTCTCGACCGTCGGGAACGCGTTGAAAAATCCCGGCAGCAACTTCAACACCTGCTCATCGCGCGTTCGCGCCGACAAAATCACGCCGACGGTCGTGCGGTACGGTTCGCCAAGCTCCATCGCACCCGGATTCGGGAAGCGTTTCTTCAACGCGCGGAGCACGACGACGATGTCTTTTGATTCCGTCATACCGCGACGGAGGGCTTGTCGAGAAAAATCGCGACCTCGCTCCGACCTTCGGGATGTTCAACCACTCCCGCGACCGTATAGCCAACGAAACGGAGAAACTCCGCCGTATCGAGATTCTTCTGACGGTCCGAATGGTACAGCCCCAAGACAAGCCGGCCTCCCGGGGCGACGGCCTCCCAGGCCAGGCGTAACGCCTCTCTTCCCGACGGATCGTTGAGTTCAAAATTATCCCACACGTTCCAATAGACGAAATCGAATTGCTCCGGAAGCCCGCACGCTGCGCGCTCGTCCAATTGCTGGATGCCAAGCGGAACGAAGTGATCGGCTTCGTTTGGAAACATCTCACGGGCCGCATCAAGGCCGTGAGCATCCACGTCGATGCCGTACGGATCGAGCTTTCGACCAGACCATTCTTGCAAAGAACGTAAGAAAAAACCATTCGCACATCCGATATCCAGAACGCTTCCGTCCCGATGAATCGTCGACGCCAGGAAACGACGCTCGTGCTCCCATTCCCGGAAGTCACAGTTCGACACGTGACTGCCTTCGATCAACGCGCGTGGTTCTTCGCTCGAAAGCAGTTCCCTAAACCCTTCGGAGTATCCGGCGAGGCAGGAACAACGCCCGGACGGCGCGCCGCAGACGGGACAGATTGTGGATTCCAATTCGATCATAGCGGTGACGAGGATTCATTTGACGATCGGCAAGTTCTCGTCCAGTGATACGTTGCGTTGCGTGTATAGGTCGGGAAACCGGGTTACGACGAAGGACTTGAGGGCAGACGGTACAATGAGCACCAAACCGGAGGACCGACGCTTGAGCGCTTCGCGCAAGTTCAGATTACCCATGCCGGCGATCGCGGCTTTTTGTTCCTCCTCGCCGGCGGGCGGGAAAACTGAAACAGCCACGTCCTTGCCCAAAAATAACTCCCCCATGTATCCATCAAGCAAAGCCCTGACCTCCTCCTTATTTCCGACGGTTTGAACCACCAATTCCCTGTCCGCCGCTGAACGGTAGATGTCCCGCAGGACCGTCGGAAGTTCCGCGGCATGCTCCGGCGTCGCGACGAACGCAAAGACGATCGTGAACGATTCTGAGTCAAAGAAAAAATGCCCTTCGAGGTTGCTACGCAACTCGTGTTTGTAGCCTTCCCACCGCGCGGCCGACTCTTCTTCCGGATGTGACACTGGAATTCCTTCTTTCATAATCGCGTTAGAGGAGCGACGCGCCAGTCATTTCCGGCGGCGGCAGGATTTCGAGGACG
>DAISXX010000137.1:0-2862 GCA_036825695.1 Patescibacteria group bacterium
CGGATGGTCGCGGGCCGTCCATGTCATCCAGGCGATCCTCATACGCCCGGGGCGTCCACGCCGCGACGGACGCGCACGGCATACAGCGGACGGTTCGCCACTTCCGCATGGATGTTCGCGACGTAGAGCGCGATGAGCCCGAGGCAACAGAGCACAATCCCGATCAAAAACAAATTAATGACCGCGAGGATCGCCGTGCCCGAAAAATTCAACGCGAGCGGATCGTGAAGGCCGTATTTCTCAACCAGAATGAACAGCCCGAACGCACCCGAAAACAACGTGATGAGCACGCCGAGATAGCCAGCGATCTTGAGCGGGAACAGGCTTTGCGACACGAACCCGGACGCGGCAAGACGGACCAATTTTAGAAAACTATACCGCGACCGTCCGTTCGGGCGCGCCGGGGCCTCGAACGAAACGTACGCGCGGCGAAACCCGAGCCAATCGATAAGCGCGCGCGTCATGCGGCGACGTTCCGTGAACCGATTGAACTCGTCGATCACCACGCGGTCCATCAGCCGAAAATCCGTCGCGTCGCGCGTGACCGGCGTCTCGGAGATGCGCGAAAGCACGTGGTAGAACGCGGCCGAGCCCGCGCGGCGCCACAACGGCGCGTCCTCCTGCTTGGTGCGCACGCCGACGACGACCTCGGCCCCGCCACGCCACGCGTCGACGAACGCGCCGATCATCGCGGGCGGATGCTGCAAGTCGGCGTCCATCGTGAGGCACGCGTCGCCGGTCGCGTGGCGGATGCCGGCCGTGACCGCGATCTCCTTCCCGAAGTTCCTGGCGAGACCGACCACCTTCGCGCGCGGTTCCTCGGCCGCGAATGCCTCGAGCCGCGCGAGCGAGTCGTCGCCCGACCCGTCGTCCACGAACAAAAATTCGACGTCCCCGTCGACGGTCGCCGCCGCGTCCCGAAGGGCCACAAACAGCGCCGGCAGGTTCGCCGACTCGTTATAGACAGGGATCACCAACGAAATGCGCCGTTTTCCATCCATATCTCCAACACGCGTGATTCACGGCCTCATCTTACCATCCCGCGCGTTGCCGTCTATTTCTGATAGAGGTCAAACGGCTTGCTCGGGTCGTACAGCCCGCGCCCCGCCGCGGCGAGACACAGGTCGCGCTGCCAGCCCGCGTCCACCGTGTCGCACTGCGCCACGGCCTTGTCCGGATTATACCTCCCCATGCGCTCGATGAGCCCCTCGGTACAGACGTACTGGTCGTCGTGATTACCATACGCGCACAACTGCCCAAGCGTCGCCTGGCCGCGCACCGCCGGGAGATAGTGTCCGTTGCCGATCCCGTGAAAACAGCCGAGCTGGTCGTTTCCCGAAAGCGTGAGGCACGCGTTTACGAGGTCCTTGAACGCGCCTCCCGCGGCGTAGTACGTGCCAAGCGCGTTCGGAAAGCGATAATGGAAGCATGCCGCCGGATAATCCGCGCCGGCGCACGGCTGCATGAGCCCGTCGACGGTGACGGGACTCGGGGTATCGTGGTTGACCACGTATTCCATATACGCGCCGGTCGCGCAGTAATAGCTGAGCTGTTCGGAATCAAGCAGATCGCAGTAACTGATGGCGAGCGGGATGTCGTAGTTCGCGAGGAACATCACCGCGTGGCCGACCGCGTGCACGCAGTCGCCGACGCGCCAGTTTTCCCTCATCACCGCATTGCCGCCGGTGCCGTCCTCCGCGCCGCAAATGGAATGGATGCGTTCCTTCACCGTGTCGAGCGTGGTGTGCTCGTCGGCCTCCGTGATGCCGTCCACCTGCTGGTCGGTGGCACCGAAGAACTCCATGAGCGTCCCGTGCATGCAGCCCGAGGAACAAACGTCCTCGCAGACGCGCAGCGTGGTGCCGACATCGAACGTCTGGTCGTAGATCACCTTGCCAAGGTCGTGCGCGACGTCGTGGCACCCCTTGTACTCGCCGTTGTTCAAGACGTCGATGATCCCGTTCGCGCCAATCTGCCCGATCCATTTTTCGTACAGCGCCCGGGAGTGGTTGTCTTTTATGGCGTGGAGCTCCGCGTCGAACTGGGCGCGCAGGTCGGTCGTGTCGGCGAGCGGAACCTGGAGCGGGAGTTCCTCGGTTTCCCCGAACGAACCCGCCCCATCCGACGCGTCGCCGCGCGCGAACAACCAAAACCCGGCGAGTCCCGCGATCACCACTGCCGCGCTCAGGAGGATGATCGTGCGATTTCGCCGGGCCATAGTTCGCTTAGATGGACGCTGCCGCAAGCTGGGCGCGCGTTTTCATGATGCTTCGGTCGACCGTTTCTGACCCGGACATCGTACTGCCCGTCCCGAATTTTGAGAAGACCGTCGGCTCGAGGTCGATGACGTAGTCGGCCCAGGCCGTTCCGTAGAGCGAGATAGCCGTGGTTTCATCCGGAATCAGGCGCAAAACCGGGTTTCCCGAACCGTCCGTCCCAATGGCATACGTGCTCGCGCCGTCCGCGATCTTCACGAGGACCACGCCCGGTTTCGGAAGCATCGCGGTGCCAATCGGAAGCGTGGAGAGCGTCGCGTCCGTGACCCAGATGACGTCATTCCAATTGTCGGCCCAGGTGAAGAAGGTCTTCGTGTCCCAGAACGGATGGCGACGCATGTCCGCGTCGACGTAATACACCGTGTCGAAGTTCTCGCCGCGGATATACCAGCCCGCGGCAACGGACGAGATGTCCTCCACGCTCATGTCGTACGGCGACGGTCCCGTGTTTCCGGACGCCGGAGCCTCGTCGTGGCCGGTGTACGCGTTATGGGTCGGCGTCGGATCGGACGAGGAATCCGAGCCGCCGGACGGCGGGACGTCCGCGACGGGCAGCCCTCCGTCGTTCCCCGATCCGCCGCCCCCG
>DAISXX010000138.1:0-2779 GCA_036825695.1 Patescibacteria group bacterium
GTCCTCGACGTGCATCATCGGGTTGTCGTTGTACATGTTGATCTCCTCGATGATGACGCCGCGCTCGCGGTCCATCTCCGCCGCGTCGTACTTCGAGTGGAACATCATGTCATGGATCATGTCCACGGCGAGCGGCAGCTTCCCCGCCTCGATGGTGATGTAATACCCGGTGTACTCTTTGCCCGTGAACGCGTTGTACTCGGCCCCCACGGCGTCGAGGTCGCGCGAGATGTCGAGCGTGGTCGGGCGGCGCTTCGTCCCCTTGAACATGAGGTGCTCGATGTAGTGCGACGCGCCGTTGATGTCCGCGTACTCATAGCGCGAACCGACTTTCACGAACACAAGCACCGTGGCCGCCTGCGTTCCGGCAAACGGCATCAAATGCACGCGCATGCCGTTCGAAAGGACGATGGGCTTTTTCATACGGAGAGTTTCTGGGAGAGGTAAGATTCAAGTTCGTCCAGCTTCACGCGCTCCTGCAACATGGTGTCGCGGTCGCGCACGGTGACGGCGTTATCCGTGAGCGTCTCGAAGTCGACGGTGACGCAGTACGGCGTGCCGATCTCATCTTGGCGGCGGTAGCGCTTGCCGATCGACTGCGTTTCGTCGTAATCCGTGCGCCACTGCTTGGCGAGCTTCTCGGCAAGCGGACGCGCGACCGAGGAAAGCTCATCCTTTTTGGAGAGCGGCAGCACGGCGATCTTCGTCGGCGCCAAGTGCTTCGGCAAACGCAGGACGACGCGCGTCTCTGCCGCCCCGTCTTCCCCGGCAACCGTTTCCTCCTGATACGCGGACAGCATCACCGCGAGGAACGTGCGGTCGACGCCGAATGCCGGCTCCACCACGTGCGGCACGTACTTCTCGTTCGTGGCCGGGTCGGTGTAAATCAGATCCTTGCCGGAATTCTTCGCGTGGTTCGCGAGGTCGAAGTCGGTGCGATACGCGAGACCGTACAATTCCTTGCGGCCGAACGGATAATCGAACTCAAAGTCCACCGTGCGCTTCGAATAGTGCGCGCGCTCCTCTTCCGAAACCTCGAGCTCGTGCACGCGCGCGCCGTCGATGCCGCACTCCGCAATCCACTCGTGCATCTGCGCGAGCCAGTACGCAAACCACTTCTCCCATTCCGACGGATGCACGAAGAACTCGAACTCCATCAGGTCGAACTCGCGCTGGCGGAAGATGAAGTTGCCAGGCGTAATCTCGTTGCGGAACGCGCGGCCGCACTGCGCCACGCCGAACGGCACGCGCTTGCGGCTCGCCATGAGCACCTGCGGGAAGTCGACGAACATCGCCTGCGCGGTTTCCGGACGCAGGAACGCGACGTTCGTGGAATCCTCCTTCGGCCCGATGAACGTCTTGAACATCAGGTTGAACGCGGCCGGCGCCGTGAACGTGTCGCGGTTGCCGCACTTCTGGCACGGCTTCGCGGTGTCGATCTGGTCGGCGCGGTAGCGCTCGTGGCACTGCCTGCACTCGACGAGCGGGTCGCTGAACGTCGCGACGTGGCCCGACGCTTCCCATACCTTCGGGTTCATGATGAGCGCCGCGTCGATGCCGACCATGTCGAGGCGCTGCGTGACGAACTTCTTCCACCACGCGGCCTTGATGTTGTTTTTCAATTCGACGCCGAGCGGGCCGTAGTCCCAGCTGTTCGCGAGCCCGCCGTAAATCTCCGATCCCGGAAAAACAAACCCGCGCTGCTTGCACAGCGCGACGAGTTTGTCCATGGTCACTTGCTCGCTCATACGGTCATGATTTCTTCTTCCTTCTGTTCGCCCATGCTCTCGACCAATTCCGTAAACTCCTTCGTGGTCTTGTCGAGCTCCTCGAGCAGCTTGAACTTCACGTCGAGGGCGATCTCCTTGTCCTTTTCCATCTTCATCACCGCGTCGCGGCACGTCTCGCGCACGCCGCGCAGCGCGACGCGAGCTTCCTCGCACTTTTCGCGCATGATCTTTACGAGCTTCTTGCGCGTCTCTTCCGTCATGCTCGGGAGGTTGATGCGGATGATTTGGCCGTCGACGGCCGGGCTGATGCCGATGTCCGCGTCGCGGATGGCTTTCTCAATGGCCTGCAACAGAGACTTGTCCCACGGCTCGACGACGAGCGTCTTCGAATCCTGGACGTTGATGGACGCCATGCTCTTCAAGTCCATGTTGGACCCGTACGCCTCGACGCGCACGTTCTCGACGAGCTGCGGGCTGGCGCGACCGGTGCGCAGCGAACCAAGCTCCGTTTGGAGATGGTCGACCGCGGCCTGAAATTCGGCTTTCTTCGCTTGAACGAATGGATGCATAGGTTATTTTTCGGTCGTCATGACGGCGAGATACAGGACTTCGGGGTCCGTCGGGTCCGCGAGGAGGACGGTCGGCGTGCGCGTCGTGGAAACCTTCGAGGTGGTCCACTTCGCGCCGCCGTCCGTCGACCGGTAAAACGTGGAACCGGCGGCGTAGGCGATGGTGTCGGCGTTATTCGGATCGACGGCGATCGCGCGGATGCTCACCTGGCCGGCGGAGGTCAGGAGCTGCAAGCCTTCCCACGTGACACCAAAGTCCTTGCTGCGCAGAATCCCGTAGGCGGACGCGGCCAAAACCACGGTCCCGTCCTTGGTATGGGACAGCGCGGTCACTTTAGCCGCATTGCGGAAATCTTTCAATCCGTCCTTGATTTGCGTCCACGTTGCGCCGGAATCGGCGGTGCGCCAGAACCCAGCGCCGTCCGTGCCGACGAGCACCACGCGGCTGTCCGCGTTGTCGCTTTGGATGGGCGTGACCCG
>DAISXX010000139.1:0-2743 GCA_036825695.1 Patescibacteria group bacterium
ATTCCATATCCATCCGTGGCTTGCCATCAAGGTTGACGGCGTCGCGCAGACGATTCCGGAGGACATCGGTATCACGAACGGCTGCATGAATCCGATCCACACGCACGACGCCACGGGCAAGATCCACGTCGAGTCGCCGGTCCAGCGCGACTTCACGCTCGGCGACTTCTTCGCGGTATGGAACAAGCCGCTCGACGCGTTCGGCACGCTGACGGGAATGACCGTGAACGGAACGGCGTCGGCCGACGGGGAGAATTTGGTTTTCAGGGACGACGACAAGATTGAGCTCGACTACGCAGCGAAGAAAGCCGGGGATTGACCCCGGCTTTCTTCGTCGGTAGTTACACATGAGCGGAATTCGCCAGTGGTTGGTGCGAATAGCAATCCGCGGGTAAGAAAAAATCCGCCTGTTGGCGGACTAGGTGGCCTTCTTGGGCCGGATCTTGAAGTCGGTCCTGCGGTCGGTGGGATCCTTGGCCTGGTTGTCCACAAGGGCGATCTCCCAGCGGGGACCCACCAGCTTCTTCAGATGCTCCCACGCGGGGGAGTCGGGGGCGAAGTCGTCGGGGAGCGGCCCAAGCCGGATCGATTCGTCGCA
Organism: Patescibacteria group bacterium; assembly: GCA_036825695.1. Lineage (GTDB taxonomy): Bacteria > Patescibacteriota > Patescibacteriia > UBA9934 > GWF2-40-263 > YC12-FULL-57-11. Next base: position 599 of record DAISXX010000139.1, read on the forward strand.
TTCGTCGCAGTGGTCGAACCGGTTGATCGTGATCCACCCGTCCTTGCCGGGATGCTTCTCGCCGGTCCGAAGCACTTGCCCGAGTCGCGTCGCGAACTCTCCCACCGGTTTGAGTTTGCGTTCCCGGGCCTCCTCCACTTCTTCGGGGGTCGGAAATTCGGTCGACATCTCGGTCTGTGCCTCTTTCGATGATCCGGAAACTTCAGCGTCGCCGGACGAAAACGGTACTCCATTTTCTTGCGATTGTCAAGGTCGTCCCGTCCGTTCGCCTCCCGGTTTGCGTACGGTTGGTAAAAAAATACCCGCGGAATCGGGTTCGCGGGTCTGGTCTGCTTGGCGCGGGGGTTACGGGTTCTTCATGGGCCGGATGAACAGCCGGGTGAACGAATCGGTCCCCCAGTCCGACCTGATCTTGATCTTCCACTGCGCCCCCATTGTTCTTGCCAGGAAATTTCCCGCGATCGAATCCTCCTCAAAGGGGACGTTGTTGAACGCGTTCGAACAGTCGATCCATCCGTCCGTGTCCGGTTCCGGCAGGGAACCGTCCAAGATGGCGGCCGCGACTCGTTCCGCGATCTCTTTCGCGGTCGCGATCAACGCACGGTTTCCACCGCGGTTGGCCACGTAATCATCTGGTGTCGGAAAGGGCATCGTTCCTCCAGTTGGCGCCATTCGGCCGTTGTTGTGTTATGCGGATCGTTCTTGCGTGCGTTTGGTATGGTTCCGTACAAGGCAACGCGAAAATTTACTACAAAATAGCAATTTTGTCAATCGCCCATCCATCAGTGGACGACCTCCCAAAGGCGCAGGCGTTCTTGGCATTCATTTTTTCGTACAAAAAATCCCGCGTGCGGGCGGGCTAGGCGGCATCCTTCAGGAATTTGAGGGCGAGTTCGCGGCGCTGGGCCGTGGGCGGGTGCGTGGTCGGCATCAGCGCGAACAGGACGAGCGAGACGAGCTCGATGAACGCGAACGCGGCGAAGTGCGGAAAGAGCACGATGATCGTCAGAACGGCCAGGGCCGGGACGACAGACGGGCGGTCCTTCTTGTCCATCGGGGACTTCACCTTGTGCAGGCGGGTGACCGCGTCGAGCGTCTCCAGCTGCTGGAAGAACCGCTCGGAGTGCTGCGACCCGTTGAACAGGTGGAACCCGTGGATGTCGGCGCGTACCTCGCGAATCCAACATTCCGTCAGCCGGACGAATCCGACGAGGGCCAAGCGCAGGACGTACGCCGCGGCGAGCATCCAGAGGGACGCGCCCTGGGACGCGAGGAAGACGCACCAGCCGAACAGCAGCAGGTCGTTCCTCGGCGCGCTGCGCTCCGGCGGGTCGTGCAGGTGTCCGAGCTCGTGGCCCAGCATGATCTTCAGCACGTCGTCCGAGCACTTCAGCGTGCTCTCGGAGATCATGATGTCCCCGCGGTCCGCGTCCTCGATGATGCCGAGCACGAACTTCCCGTCGTCCTTGAGCGGCATGTGCACGCCGATCGGCACTTGGTTCTTCCCGTCGATCAGCGCGATCACGCGTCGCCGCGCCGCGTCGGGAGCCCGACGGAACTTCGTCAGGATGTTCGGGATCATCGCGCGGCCGAAGGCCACGAGCGTTCGCCTGCCCCAGATCGCCGAGGCGGCGCAGCAGGCGAACCCGACCGCGTACAGCGGCAGCCCGAGGTTTGCCGCCGCGGGCCACGCGATTGCCGCGATCGCCACGAGGGCGACCAATGAGACGTGGACGGTGTTCCGCATCAGCTTCAGGATCGCGTTGTCGATGTTCTGAAAGACCGTTTCCATTCATCCTCCGGCCGGAAAGTATCGCAGAACGGCGGCCCGGTGTCAACGGACGGTTGACTCGGGCCGTCATTTTTGCTAGCGTTTTGGTAGGAGGCAGGATGAATATCGACTTTGGCCCGCTCGGCGGGCGAACCATCGGCGTGGTGATGCGCGAGGCCCTGCGGCGCGCGGATCGGGCCGTGGAGACCATGCGCTTCGGCGCGGCGGCCCACGCGAAGGGCGAGAAGGCCGGCGGCGGGACGGATTTCTTCACGGACGCGGACGTGGCGGCGCAGAAAGCGATCGTCACGGTTCTGCGCGAGAATTTCCCGACGTTCGGCCTGGTCGGGGAAGAGAAGGACGATGCGACGGAC
>DAISXX010000140.1:0-2691 GCA_036825695.1 Patescibacteria group bacterium
TCGTCCTGAACGGCGAAACCGGATTGCTCGTGCCGCCGGGCGACGCGGATGAATTGCGCAAATCCCTATTGCTCATGCTCGAACAAGTCGACCTCCGCCATCGCCTCGGCGCGGCCGCGCGCCATCGCGCCGAGGCCGAGTTCGCGTGGGATCCGCTGATGAGCAAGCTCGAGGGCGTTTATCGATCACTGTGAAAATCTGCATCGTCTCCAACCTCTATCCTCCGGTCTCGCGCGGCGGGGCGGAAACCATCGCTCGGCGCACGGCGCACGAGCTGCATTTGCGCGGGCACGACGTGTTCGTCGTGTCGACGCAGAAGGCGTGGCAGTACGTTCCGCGCGTCACGGAGTCGAACGTGGAGCGCGTGTACCGCTTCCGTCCCGCGACGCCTTACCACACGCTCGACGACCACCGGCATGCGTTTCCCGTGCGCGCGCTGTGGCATCTGTGTGATATGTTTTGCCGCCATCCGGCCATGGCTCTAGGCCGCGTGCTCGACGAGGAGAAACCGGACGTCGTCTTGACGCACAACCTGAAGGGCTTCGGCATGCAGGCGGTGGAGGCGATTCGCTCCCGCGGCATCCGTCACGTGCACACGCTCCACGACGTGCAGCTCGCGATTCCGAGCGGCCTGCTGATCTACGGCCAGGAGCGCGCGTTTTTGAACGACTCATTCGCGCAGCGGTGGTACGAGCGGAAGATGTCCGAGATCGTCGGGTCGCCCGACGTCGTCGTGTCACCGTCGCGCTTTCTCTCGGAGTTTTATCGCGCGCGCGGATTCTTCCCGAAGAGCCGTCTCGAGATCGTCCCGAACCCGGCGCCGAACATCGAACCGCCCACGCGGACGAAACGTCCGCACGGTCCGTTGCGCGTCCTGTACGCCGGCCAGCTTGAGACGCACAAGGGCATCCGCTGGCTGCTTGAGGCGTTGAATGCCCTCGACGTTCCGTTCGAGCTCCATGTCGCCGGCGACGGCACGCTCTCGCAATCCGTCAGCGCTTGGGCCGACCGTGACAAGCGCGTGGTGTTCCACGGCTTTTGCTCGCTCGATAACCTCGTGAAGCTTTTCCTTATTTCCGACGCGGTGGTCGTCCCGTCGCTCTGTTACGAGAATTCGCCGACCGTCATCTACGAGGCGTTCCGCACGGGCGTCCCGGTGGTCGCTGCGAACATCGGCGGGGTGGGGGAGTTGGTGCGAAACGGCGAGAACGGCTACTTGTTCGAACCGGGCGACGCGGACGGGCTGCGCGCCGCGCTCCGCAAGCTCGCGGTCGACCAGGATCGGTTCTGGGACCGCTCGGAGGAAATCCGCGCGGGGCTCGGCGACAACTCGCTCGCGTCGTACGTGGCAAAACTTGAAACGCTCATGCAATAGGCGTCCCGTACGGGACGCCTATTTGTTTGCGCGATTCGGAGTATACTGAACGCAACGCTTATTCATTGAACACACTGCTATGGCAAAGGCAAAAACCGTCGGCGCGGTCGTGCTGACTACGCTCGCGGCGATGATCGCGGGGGCGTATTTCTTCGGCGGATCGGACGCGGAAGCGAAGAAGCGCCGTCGGCTCGTTCGCGGTTGGGCCATGCGTGCCAAGGCGGACGTGCTCGAATCCATCGAACGCCTGTCGAACGTCGACAAGCAGACGTATCTCGATGCGGTCGCGGCGGTGATGAAGCGTTACGAGGCGATGAAGGACATCGATGCGAAGGAACTGGCCGCGCTCGGCAAGGAGCTGCGCGGGTACTGGAACGAGGTGAAGGCCACCACGATCGCCGCGCCCGCGCCGGAAAAAAAGAAGGCACGAAAGACGGCAACGCGTCGCTGAATCACGTGCGCCAAACGAAACACCCCGCGTCGCGGGGTGTTTTTGATCGAGACCGTTATGACTGCTTGTTTCCGGAAAACGCCTTCAGCACCTCGAGCGGCAGGGTGAAGACGACGGTGTTTGACGCGTCCGACGAGATATCGTTGATCGAGTTCAGCGTGCGCAGGTGCAGCGCGCCCGGGGCGGCGGAGAGCATTTGGGCGGCCTTGGCGAGGTTCGCGGCCGCGGCGACTTCGCCCTCGGAGTTGATGATGACCGCGCGGCGCTCGCGTTCGGCCTCGGCCTGCTTGCCGATGGTGCGCACCATGTCCGGCGGGAGGTTGATGTCCTTCAGTTCGACCGCGGTCACCTCCACGCCCCAGGTGAGCGTGGCCTCGTCGACGATCTTCTCGATCTTCTCGGAGATGACCACGCGCTGCGAGAGCAGCTCGTCGAGCGTCACTTCGCCGACGATGTTGCGCATCGTGGTTTGCGCGAGCTGGAGCACCGCGTAGTCGACATGCTCGACCTCGACGATCGCCTTCGCCGCGTCGACGACCTTGTAATAGATCACCGCGTTGATCTTCGCGGACACGTTGTCCTTCGTGATCGCGTCCTGCGCCGGCACGTCGACGGCCTTCAGGCGGAGGTCGACCTTCTTCATGCTCTGGAACACCGGAATGACGAGCCGCCAGCCCGGATTCACCATGCCGGTGAACCGGCCCATGGTGAATTTCACGCCGCGCTCATACTGGTTGACCTGGCGGATGGACACGAGGACGAGCACGAGCAGCGGGAAGCCGAACGTGGAGAGGAGGACGAAGAACAGGGCGAAAAAGCTTGCGATGGGGGAAATAGGGGGAGGGGGTGGCTGAGTCGTTGAGTG
>DAISXX010000141.1:0-2669 GCA_036825695.1 Patescibacteria group bacterium
CATGAACGCCGCGACCGCGTTCGTCTTTCCGTCGTGGTACGAGGGGTTCGGCGTTCCGCCGCTCGAGGCCGCGGCGTGCGGGTGCCCGAGCGTCGTGTCCGACATCGGCGCGCACCGCGAGGTGATGGGCGATGCCGCGCTGTATGCCTCGCCGGGCGAGCCGGAGGCATGGGCCAAGGCGCTCAAGCGCATGGCGACCGAGCAGACGCTGCGGGGCGAATTGAGCGCCAAGGGATTCGCGCGCGCCGCGGCGTACTCCTGGGACGCTACCGCGAAGATCGTTTTGGACGCGTTGCGCGTGGTATAATCTGCCGGTATGTCAGACCTGATTCAGGAACTCGGCCACTTGGGCCTCTCGGAAAAAGAAGCGGCGGTCTATCTCGCCTCGCTCGAGCTCGGCCCGGCGCCGGTACAGGACATCAGCCACAAGGCGAAGGTCAACCGCGCCACCACCTACGTGATGATCGAGTCGCTGATGGGCCGCGGGCTCATGAGTTCCTTCGTGCGCGGCAAGAAGCGCTTTTATGCGAGCGAGTCGCCGGAGCGGCTGCGCGCCGTGCTGCGCATGCAGCGCCGCGAGATCGAACAGAAGGAAGAGGAATTGGAGACCGTGTTCCCGATGCTCGCCGCCTTGTATAACGCCGAGGGCGCGAAGCCGCAGATTCGGTATCTCGAGGGCGTCGAGGGGGTTCAGTCCGTTCGCGAGTTGTTTCAAAAATTGGAAGGGGAGATCATTCAGTTTTCTCCGTTCGACCCGGCCATTCCCGCGGACGAGCTTTCTTCGGGTCGCGAGGAACACGTGCGCGAGATCGTGGCGAAGCAGACGCCGTATCGGGCGCTCGTCGTGATGGATTCGCCGTTGCTCGACAAGATTCCGTCGCTGCCGAACCTCGAGGTTCGCGTGCTTCCGCGCGCGCTGTTTCCGACCGACGCGGAGATCACGGTGCGCGGCAACACGATGTGCCTCTACTCGTTCAAGGCATCGATCCTCGCGATCGTCATTACCAGCAAGGAGATCGCGGACGGCTTCCGATCGTTGTTTGAGCTTTCGTGGAAGGCGGCGGAAGCGTATCCGTCGCGCAAATCGTAGAAAAGAAAAATCGGCTCAGGCGGCCACGTGTTTTCGCGTGGCGCTGGGCCGAAGATGTTGGCGACCGTGACCGCGGAGGAGGCGGTGGGTCAGCAGTAGATCGGGATGATCTTGCGGGGGTCGCGTGGGCGGGTCGCCTCGATGAAGGCCCGCCCGTGTGCCGGTGCGAACCCGCCGATCGCTCCCATGCAGTTCATCGACTTGGTCGGGCGGCTGTCGTCGGGCGCGGTGATGTCGGCGCCGCGGACGAACAGGGGTTCGCCGCCGCGGCCGTCCGGTTCTGCGCGATCGTACACCGGCTCCTTTGCCGGAGGGTCGCGCTTGGTCGGGGAGTTGCCGAGCGACCAGGACAAGATCGGCGCACCGCCGGTGTCGTCCGTGTCGTCGATACCGGTTGCGTTGATCTCGGCCGCGCGCATCGTGCGGGGATCTTCCCCAAGTGCCATCAGGAACATGCTGTCTCCACGTGTGGTGGAGGACGGCGCTGTTCCGCGTTTCGACGTCATGGCGTCGTCCTCCGTTGTTCCGCCCGGGACAAGAGCGTCCAGAGCGAGGGCGCATGATAGCAGCGGGCGGAGGATTTGTCAAGCGTTTTCGTCTGTGCGTCCGGAAATTTCTGACAAATTAATTTGGCTAACCTCATTTGGAAATTGGACTTTGGACATTGATCATTCCTGCCGCTCTTGACAAGAGCGGCCGGCGGTGGTAGCTTGTCATCTTCCGAATCGGTCGAAGCCGGGTCGGGGAGCGAGAGGAGAGGGTGAAAGCCGCCGAATAGGCGGTTTTTGCGTTGTTTTCCTGCAGGCGCTGCGCTCTGCACCCGCCTTACTTTCTTTGGATCGGCAAAGAAAGTAAGCAAAGAAAACCGCCCGCCCGGCTCTTAGAGCCGGGCGACATACCAAAAACCGCCGTGAGGCGGTTTTTGGGAGGGGAGAGAATCGCGGACATTCGTCCGCTTGCTCGGAGGGTAGGGGCCCAGTGACCGTCGCCGAAGCGAGGTGTGTGCCATGGTCACCGGGCGTATGTGGCGAGCCAGCGTGAGCCGGGTCGTTACATTTGGGGACCGCCGGAGGACGTTTTAAGGCGTCATCCGGTAACTCTCTCCTCCGAACATGCGGGCGAAGGGTGCGCCCTCTCGAAGGCCTCGAGCGACTCGAGAACTTTGAGGGGGCGGGAAAAGGTCGAGCGAGTGCCGCTCGGTTTCCCGTGATGCGTCGTCCTGAATGGACGGCATCAGTTGGGGGGTGGGATGACCTTCACGAAGATCATGGCCGCGAGCGTTCCGGTGACCGGAACTTGGCCCAGGAACAGGATGGCGGTGACCAACATGTTCTTGACCAAGAGCCCGACGATCGCGTCCACTGCCGCCGCGATGATCATCACGGACAGGAAATAAACGATGATCGCGGTCGGTCCCACGTAGGTCCTCTCGTCGATGCGACGCATGATTCTTGGCAATTGGTTGAACCTCCTCGAAGGCCTCGAGCGTGGTCGAGAACTTTGAGGGGGTGCCGAACTTGAGTTTCAAGGCGTCGGCAGGCCTAGCAGAGAGTCATATCATTTGGAACCTCCTGGGAAC
>DAISXX010000142.1:0-2583 GCA_036825695.1 Patescibacteria group bacterium
GGAAGACGCCGACCAGCATGGTGGCACCCGCCATGAACAGGTAGCCCGCCGCGCCGATGAGCACGCCCTGCTTCACGGCCGCGGAGTAGGGGAACGCCAGCACGGCGATGGGCGCGAGGCCGAACAGCAGTGCGCCGGAAAGCATGCGCATCGAAAACAGGTTTCCGACGATAGACTTCTCGTCAGCTCCCTCTTCCGAAATCATCACGATGAGCGAAAGCGTCAGTCCGAAGTCGACGATCACGGCGAAGAACTGCAAAAACGTAAGCGCGGTGGTGTATTCGCCGTACTCGCTTCCGGACAGCGCGCGGGTCAGCACGCCGATCGTGATGAGTCCGAACAGCATGGTGAGCGCGCGACCGCCGATCTGTACCGCGTAGTTGGTGGCGAAACGTCGTGAGTCCATAGGTGTACGGGTAGTGTAGAGGCTTTCGAGCGAAAAGAAAAATGCTATACTAGGAGGAGTATGGAGGCATTTCGCAAAATATCCGGATTGTTTGCGGTCGTCATCGGCATGGGATTGGTTTTGTCGCCGTTCCAAGGAGTTCTTGCCGCGCCGCTCAAGGGGTATGAGTCGCTTCAAGTGGCGACGTCCGCGAAGGTATCGATGGCGCCTGGCGAATCGAAGCAGGTCTCGTTCGGTTGGCAAAACATCGGGACGGAAACATGGAACCGCGATTCGGGCGCGTTCGTCTCCGTTTACACGTACGGGCCGAAGTACCGCACGTCCGTTTTCCAGGACGCGTCATGGTTCGGCTCCACGCAGCCGGCAAAGCTCACGGAGGCGACGGTGAGGCCGGGCGAGGCCGGGCACATCGCGTTCACGCTCCACGCGCCGAAGACCGCCGGGACGTATTCCGAAACCTTCAATCTTGCGGCGGAGAACGTCGCGTGGATCCCAGGAGGCCAGTTCACGATCGCGATCACGGTCGGCACCGCTTCGACGGCCGTCACGACTCCCGCCGCGACCACGACTGCTCCCGCCGCGACGACCGCCACGACGACCGCGACGACCGCCGCGCCGTCGGGTCTCTCCGGCATGATTCTCCTGAAGAGCGCCAAAAAGCTCACGGCCGATCCGAATCAGACCCTGTCCTTTACCGTCGGCATTAAAAACACCGGGACCTTCACATGGAAGACGCGCGAGTTGTACGCGGGCGACCTGCAGTCCGCCAGCAGCGGCTCGTCGACCGTCGTCGCGACGAAATCGAGCGATACGGTGGCGCCGGGCGGACTCGACCTTATTACGTTCTCGTTCAAGGCGCCCGCAACCAAGGGTGCGCACACCGTCGTCTACCACATGTCCGTCGACGGCGCGCAGATTCCCGATCTTCAAATCGACATTCCGGTGGAAGTCACGAGCGACGCGCCGTCGCTCAATGTCCCGTCAACGACCACCCAGCCTCGCGCCTCGCGACGTTCTGGCTCTACGGGCGACATCGTCACGGACCTTACGGAATCCGTCGATCCGACCATCCGCGTCGCGCTCCTCACGGTGGACGATGAAACGGACAATAAGGTGGATATCAGCTGCGAATCCGACTGGAAACTCGTCGACGGCAACGGCGGGCTGCTCGCGGAACTCGACGCGGACGAGCCGGTCGAGGCGTTCTATAAGCGTAACCGTTACTGGTTTAACCGCGGAATGGGACTCGAACAGTCAAACACCTATCTGCGCTTCGTGCCGGACGAGGAAAACGCGGTGTGCACCATCGAGAACTTCGACCGCACGGTCACGCGCAACTCCAACTATCCCGACAACCAGTTCCGCAACATCCTTGAGCTTCGTTACAACGCGCCGCACGACCGCACCTGGGTGATCAACGAGCTGGCGATGGAAGTGTACCTGCGCGGCCTCGGCGAGACGTCCAACATCTCGCACGGCGACTTCCAGCGCGCGCTCATTACCGTTGCTCGCACGTATGCCTACTCGATGTGGCAGCATAAGAGGAAGCATGCGGACGAGTACTACGACATCTCTTCCTACGCCGACGACCAGGTGTACAAAGGGTATGGCCAGGAGGCGCGCTCGCCGAATCTCGTGGCGGCCGTGAAGGATACGGCCGGCGTGATCGTCACGTACGAGAACGAGACGGCCATCACCCCGTACTTTTCCCGTTCCGACGGCCGTACGCGCAGCTGGAGCGAGGTGTGGTACGGCGACGTGCCGTATCTGCAAGGCGTTTCCGCGCCGTGCGACAAAGGGAAGACGCTCTGGGGCCACGGCGTCGGCATGAGCGCTTCCGAGGCGCTGTGTCAGGCGAACAACGGCAAGAACTGGAAGGATATCATCAAATACTTTTACGTTGGTGTTGACCTGACGAAGCGATGGAACGACGAATCCTCCTAGCGTTGGCACTGGCAGCCGTGGTTTTCCCCACGGCTGTTTTTGCCGCGCCCAACCAGGCGCTGATCGACGTGTATGCCTCGCGCGGCGATTTGCGCCGCGCGTTCGATGCCGCCGAAAACTATCGCGCGGTACCGAACTCGGCCGCGGGCTTTCTCGTCCATCTCGACGGCTGGGCGGGACCGTACGGCTGGCGCGGGGACGGGACGCCGGCGGGATGCGCGCCCGCCGCGCGG
>DAISXX010000143.1:0-2583 GCA_036825695.1 Patescibacteria group bacterium
TCGGGCGAGTATCCCTCGCATTACCCGGCCGACTACATTTGCGAAGCCATCGACCGGACGCGCGGTTGGTTCTATACGCTGCTCGCCGTGTCCGTGGCGCTCGGGCTCGAGCGTCCGGTGAAGAACATCATCTGCTTGGGCCACGTGCTCGACGCCAAGGGCAAGAAGATGTCGAAGTCGCTCGGGAACATCGTGAAGCCGATGGAGATGATTGACGTCTACGGCGCCGACGCGGTGCGCTGGTACATGTACACCATCAACCAGCCGGGCGAGAGCAAGCGCTTCGACGAGAAGACGCTCCAGGAAATGCAGCGCGCGGTGTTCGGGATTCTCGGGAACGTCGTGACGTTCTATGAGACGTACGCGGAAGGGAAGCCGAAGCCGGTCGCGGAGCTCGATGGGCTCACCGCGCTCGACACGTGGATGCTCGCGCGGCTGAGCGAGACCGTGAAGGACGTGACCGACGGGCTCGAGGCGTTCCGCGTGACGGAGCCGGCCCGCTTGGTCGGCGTGCTCATCGACGAGTTCTCCACGTGGTGGCTGCGCCGCTCGCGCGACCGTTTCAAGAGTGAGGACGCGGCGGACAAGGCCGTGGCGCTCGCCGTGATGCGCGAGTGTCTGCTCACGATCGCGAAGCTGATGGCGCCGTTCACGCCGTTCTTTGCCGAGGACGTGTACAAGCGCGTCGGCGGCGAGAAGGAATCAGTTCACCTTGAGGTGTGGCCGACGGTCGACGCGCAATTCGTCGACGAGGTCGCGCTGTCGCAGATGGCGCAGACGCGATCGATCGTGTCGAAATTGCTCGAGGCGCGTTCGAACGCGGGGAAGAACGTCCGCCAGGCGCTCGCTTCCGCGACCGTCACGCTGCCGTCCGGGGAACTCGGCGTGGAGTACGTCGAGCTGATCAAGGATGAGGTGAACGTGAAGGAAGTGATGGTCGAGAAGGGCGAGTACGCGGTGTCGCTCGACGTGACGCTGACCCCGGCGCTCGTGCGCGAAGGGACGGTGCGCGAGATCATTCGCCGCGTGAACGCGATGCGCAAGAATGGGGCGTTGACGATCGAGGATCGGATCGAGGTGTACGTGGCGTCGCCCGAGGCCGAGATCGCGACCGCGCTCCTGGAGCACGGCGATGCACTCGTGTCCGGTGTGCTCGCGACCGCGCTCAGGACGACCGGCGACGCGCCGGAGAACGCGGAGACGTTCCGGGCGAACGAGTTCGAGATCACGGTTGGATTCACCAAGAACGTATGAACATCGCGCATGCGCTCGTCCGTATCGTCGAAACGTTGAAGCGCCGGTTCCGTCTCAAGACCTGGCAGGTGGAAAGCGCGTTCGTCTTTTTCTGCCTCGCGGTCGTCGCGGTCGGTCGTATCGCGATCACCGGCCACGGTTGGGTCGAATGGATCGGCGTCGTGGCCGTGTGGGGGACGTTCCAACACGCGTCCGTGGCGAATCGGTTGGAAGAGAAGGAGGCGAAGCGCGTGGCACAGACCGGCGTGCCGGAGGTGGGATGCTATAAGAAGCTTGCGCGGTACTTCTACCTGAAGGAGATCGCGTGGTTCGTCTATTTCGTCCTGATCGGCGCGTACTCGGCGCTGGTCGGAGTGCTCGTCTTCCTTGCCTACGGGCATTGGAGAAAGGCATGGCGTCGATATCACCCCGTTTCGTAACGGAAGGAAAGCGGACCGCACGTCGGGCCGCTTTTCCTGTATAATGGCCTCGATATGATCGAACGCATGACCTACGTCCCGGGCGACAATCGCGACATTTTGAAAGGCCAGGAGAAGCCGCTCGTGCGGGCGGCGCAGGAGTTGGCGCGCGCGGTGGCGGAGGTTGAGCCGAATCCGGAGTATGCGCCGCAGCCGCCGGCCGCGTATATCGTCGGCGGGTTCGTGCGCGATTTGATGCTTGGGTTGAAGCCGAAGGACGCGGACGTGGAAGTGTATGGCGTCGCGCCGACGGAATTGGTCGCGCTTCTGAACAAGATGTTCGGGAACGTGAACGAGGCGGGGAGGGCATTCGGCGTCCTGAAGGTGGCGATTGGCGACGGGCTCGAGCTCGACGTGTCCATTCCGCGCCGCGAGTCGAAGAGCGGGCTCGGGCATACCGGATTCCTCATCAACTCCGACCCGTCGCTTGACGTGAAGGAAGCCGCGCGCCGTCGCGACTTCACGGTGAACGCCATGGCGATGGATCCGTTGACCGGCGTGATCTTTGACCCGTTCGGCGGCCTTGAGGACGTGAAGACCAGAACGCTTCGCGTGACCGATCCGGCGAAATTCGTCGAGGACCCGCTGCGCGTGCTGCGCGCCGTGCAGTTTTTGGCGCGGCTCGACTTCACGGTCGATCCGGAAAGCGATCGGTTCATGCGCGAAATGGTCGCGCGGGGTGTTCTCGCGGACCTCACGCCTGAGCGCTTGACGCGCTAGATCGACTAGATGCTCGTGCTGGCGGTCCGCCCGTCCGTCGGTCCCTAGCATGCGCGCGAAATCGGCGCCGTCGAGCGTCTTTTTTCCGGGCTGCTAGCGCCCACTGACGCGTCGCACCAACCCGAATGGCTTCCGGTGGGCGCCGTGTGGA
>DAISXX010000144.1:0-2578 GCA_036825695.1 Patescibacteria group bacterium
CCGCGCTGCCGCGGCAAGAAGCTCACCCCGAAGGGATTCGGCAACCGCACCGTGGCCGCGGCGCTCCAGGCGCTGTATCCGGAAGCGACGGTCAGCTGCATCGAGAAGGGATCCGAGATGGTCGCCGGCGATCGGTCGGACATCCTCGTCGTCACGCGCCATTACCTCGAAAACGTCTACGACGCGTTCGACCCGCCGGACGTCGGGCTCGTCATCGATCTCGACGCCGACCTGTCGCTCTACGAGCCGACCTACCGCGCCACCGAACAGTCGCTGCTTGGCATCGAGGAATGGCGCGGCATCGCGTACGGTTGCCGCGCCGATCTTCTCGTGCAAACGGAAGTTCCGGAACTCTTCCGCCAGCTCCTGACCGACCCGAGGCGCATGCTCGAGGACGACCTGAAAACGCGCGAGGCGTACGGCCAGCCGCCGTTTCGCCGCAAGATGTCCGTCGACATCCGCACCGACGAGCCGCGCGAACGGGATATCGCGCTCCGAACGCTTTCGGAACGCGTCGCCTCGGTCGCCCCAAAAACGAGCGCCGTCCAATCCGACGCGCTGGAGCTGTCGGTCCCGCCCGAGGAAGAACAGACGGTTTTGCGAGCATTTTCAACGCTCGACGATCGATATATCATTGACACGAGGCTTCTTGAGTGATATCCTATCGCCCTATGGAGATGACCGTTTTGACCGATCCGCAACCCACGCTGCGCCACCGCTCCGTCGAGGTGGCTGCTTCGGATTTCGGGTCGGAACGGATCAAGAAACTGGCCGACGATCTCATTGAGACGATGAACGTCGAGAACGGCTGCGGCATTGCCGCGCCGCAAGTCGGCGTGAACGAACGCGTCATCATCGTCGACCCGGGCGACGACGCGACGGCCTACGTAAACCCCGTGATCGTCGACCGCTCGTTCAAAACGACGATGAGCGAGGAGGGCTGCCTCTCGGTCCCGGGCGTCTGGGGCATGGTGAAACGCAACCGCAACGTGACGGTGCGGGCGTTCGACCTCGACGGGAATCCGGTCGAGAAGACGGTCGACGGACTACACGCCATCATCTTCCAGCACGAAATCGACCACCTCGACGGCATCCTGTTCATCGACCGCGTCGAAAAATTCACGCGCCCACCGAAGCCGCCCGCCCTATGATCAAAACCGTCTTCTTTGGAACGCCGGAGTTCGCCGTGCCGTTTTTGAACGCGCTCGCGGCGGATCCGGCGTTTGAAATTGTGTCCGTCGTCACGCGCCCCGACGAGGAGGCGGGCCGAGGGCACGCGCTCACGGCGCCGCCGACGAAGGTCGCCGCCGAGGCCGCAGGCATTCCCGTGTTCCAACCCGAAACGCTGAAATCGAACGAGTCGCTCGTCGCCCTCGCCGCGATGAACGCCGACGTGTTCGTCGTCTTCGCCTATGGCCGCATCATTCCGAAGAACGTACTCGACCTGCCGCGCATCGGCTGCGTAAACGTGCATCCTTCCCTCTTGCCGAAATACCGCGGACCATCCCCGATGCAGTCCGCGATTCGCAACGGCGACACGACGACGGGCATCACGATCATGATGCTGGACGAAGGGATGGACACCGGCGCGCTCCTCTCGTTCGTGAACCTCGGGCTCGACGAGGACGAGACGCTTGAGACGCTGACGAAGAAGGTCGAGGAACAGGGCCCCGCGCTGCTCGTCGAGACCATCAAGCGGCTCGACGCGGGCGAAATCGTCCCGATGCCACAGGACGAGACGCGCGCCACGGTTTGCAAATTGCTCTCGCGCGACGACGGCCGCGTCGACTGGACGCTTCCCGCGATCGAGATCGAACGCATGGTCCGCGCCTACAAGGGATGGCCGGGAACGTGGACGACGTGGAATGGATCGCGCCTCAAGATCCACGCGGTCGCGATCGCGGACTTCACCGGCGATCTCGCGCCCGGCACGGTCTCCATAAAAAACAACCGACTCTTCGTCGATTGTTCCGATGCCACCATCGAACTTCTGAATCTCCAGCCCGAGGGAAAGCCGCCCATGCCCGCCGACGCGTTCCTGCGCGGCTATTCCGCGATCAGCGGCGCGACGCTCGCCTGAGCCATCGGCGCGACCGATTCGACCATGCCCGCCTCCTGCTTCACGGCCGGAGGTTTTGGTTTGAGGAACGGAACCGCGAGCATGAGCAGACCGAGTCCGAGCGGATGGTTGAGGTATGGCGAAAAGACGTGCGTCGCGTACAGCATCACGATGGCCGAAACGAATGCGACCGAAATCCAGGCCTGGTCCGTCTTGAGCCCGCCCCAGAGACCGCGTACAAGGCCATAAAACGCGTATACGAAGGCCAACGGACCGAGAAGACCCATCTTAAGCCAGATTTCCAACCAACCCCATTCCAAAGCATACGTGGTCCACGTCCCGTCTGGGTTGATGGCACGGGCGCGAGGGTCGTCAGTCTTGAACGTGACTTCCTCTCCGAACCCACTGCCGACGATCGGATTTGCCTTCACTTCGTCGACGAGCGGCGGAAGAAGGTTCCAACGACTCGAGATCGCGACGTCGGACAGGTCCGTCGTTCGGCTGGAGAACAAACTGGTC
>DAISXX010000145.1:0-2522 GCA_036825695.1 Patescibacteria group bacterium
CTCCAGTCCCGGCCCCGTCGCACGTTTCGGCCCCGGCCTCTAAACCAAGTGCGCAAGCCGAAGCCGGCGACTTCCTGTCGCAGGTGCTGCAGTCGCCACACACCATTACGAATGAACTTGCCGAGACACCTGTTCCAGCGCGTCCACAGGCCGTTTCCGCGTCATCGCCACGTTCTGACGGCGAGACCGAGGAACAACGGCGCAGCCGTCGTCGCCGTAAGGGCGGAGGTGGAGGAGGTGGCGGCGGCGGTCGGAACGACTCCGTTCCTCGGCCGCCGATGAACGCGACTCGGCCGCCTCAGGCCACGCGTCCCACCCCGCCGCCGTTGCCGCCGTCCACTGACTCCGGTTGGGCACCCCTTTCGGCGATCGCGCCGAAACCAGGTCTCTCCGACCACAGCGCCGGAGCCGCCCCGGCTCCAGCCCCGGCTCCAGCTTCACAGAGCGGAACCGCGTACAGTGGAGATGTCATCAAATTTGACTAGTATGCCCGAGTCCGTCTTTTTCTTGACGGAGGACGGCGTCACGATCGCCGGGGACTGGTATTCGTCCGACGGCGATCGTTTCGCGTTGCTCCTCCATATGATGCCGGCCACGAAGGAATCGTGGGCTACGCTTGCGGAACGTCTCGTCGAGCAGGGAATCTCGTGTCTCGCGATTGATTTGCGCGGGCACGGGGCTTCGACGAACGGCGGGGCGCTCGATTACCACGCCTTTTCCGACGCGGAGCATCAGGCCAGCGTAAAGGACGTGGAGGCCGCATTCGCCTTCTTGGAATCGAAGGGTGCCACCGCGGAGAACACGCGGATGCTCGGCGCGTCGATCGGCGCGAACCTCGCGATCAACTTCGCGGCCGCGAAGGGAATGCCCGTGGTCGTCGCGCTGTCGCCCGGCCTGAACTATCACGGCGTGAAGACCGCCGACGCCGTCCGTGCGCTCCGGCAGGGCCAGCAGGTTCTGCTTGTCGCGAGCGACGATGATACGGAATCCGCCGAAGGATCCGCGTTATTGCATTCGATGAATCCGTCCCGCGCGCTGCTTCTCGTCCGAAACGGCGTCGGCCACGGGACACGCATGCTTGAGGCGGATCCCGAACTCACCGACGAACTCGTCGCCACGCTATGAACATCCTCCACGCCATCGTCCTCGGCATCGTCCAGGGACTGACCGAATTTCTCCCCGTTTCTTCTTCCGGGCATTTGATCCTCGTCCCGATCCTGTTCGGCTGGCCCGAGCAGCCGCTCGCGTTCGACACGGTGATCCATCTCGGCACGCTGTGCGCCGTGCTCGTGGCGCTCCGGGAAGATTTGCCGAAGCTGTTTGAGAACAAGATGCGCCTCGGCTGGACCATCGCGCTCGCGTCGATCCCGGCGCTCGCCGTCGGCTATCTGTTCAAGGACGAGATCGAAACGTCCTTGCGTTCGCCAATCGTCGTGGCCGTCTCGCTCGCGCTCTGGGGCGCGCTCTTGTGGGTCGCGGACCGGTCGGCAAAAACGAATGCCGAGGGGAAGATCGAAAACGTCGGTCGTCGCCGCGCGATGTTCATCGGCGTCATGCAGTCGCTCGCGCTCATCCCGGGCACGTCGCGTTCCGGCGTTACCATCACGAGCGGTCTCTTCACCGGCCTCTCCCGCGAGGCCGCCGCGCGCTTTTCGTTTCTCCTGAGCATTCCGGCCACCGCCGCCGCCGGCGCGCTCGGACTCGTGGAGGTGATTCAAGGCACGGAATCCGTCCCGTTGTTCCCGTTGTTCGTCGGATTCCTCACCTCGTTTCTTGCCGGCCTGTTCGCGATTCGCTTCCTTCTCAAGATCCTTAAGGGCCAATCCTACGTCCCGTTCGCCGCGTATCGCATCGCGCTTGCCGCGGTGGTGCTTTGGTTGACAATCGGGCGATAAACGGATACCCTCCCGCGACGGAGGGTTTATGGTACACAAAGGCGTCGTTTCGCTCTCGATTCTCTTCAGCGCGATCATGCTCGTCCTCGCGTCGGAGGATGTCGGCAAACTGTTCGACCCCGCGCCGCTGTTCGCGCGATTCGTCGCCGATCTTGCCGTCGTGCTCGGCGGTTGGGCATTCGGCGGGGTGGCGATCAAGGTGACCGCTCGCGTCCCGAAGGAGTCGGTCATGGCCGCTCTTTTCCTTCCGTTCGTCGCCACGCTGCTTCCGACGACGATCATCGAACACGTCGCCTGGTCCGTCGGCGGAGCCAAGTGGGCTGGGGGACCCATCTCGCTCTCGATCCACTTCATCGCCCTTGCCGTTTCGGGCATCGGCATCGCCGTCTTCGGCTTCGCTCCCGGTTTCGCCGCCAAGAAGCACGACGTATCCTCCGACACCTAGCGTGTCGTCTTTTTTTCGCAAAGAAAAAAGACGGCTAGGAGCCGTCCGTCGAAGTGGGCGTCGGGACGATGCCCCACTTGGTGGGCGCGTCCGGCTTGGCGCTGCCGAGGCCGTGCGGAAAGATCGGGACGTTCGGATAGGCGGTGACCGCGCCATTGACCTTGCAGATCTCGTACCAGCCC
>DAISXX010000146.1:0-2520 GCA_036825695.1 Patescibacteria group bacterium
AATGCGGGTTACGCGCGTCCACTGTGGACGCGCTCGCGGAGCTGTACTGCCGCACGCGCGACGAGGGGTTCGGGGCCGAGGTCAAGCGCCGCATCATGCTGGGCACCTACGTGCTGAGTGCCGGCTACTACGACGCGTACTACCTGAAGGCGCAGAAGGTGCGGACACTGCGGCGGCAGGACTACGAGCGGGCCTTCGCCCAGGCGGACGTCATCGCGGCGGCCTTAACCGTCGCGGCATATCCGAACGCGGCGAGCGCGCCGAGCGCCATCTCCTTCCCCTCCCAAAACGGCTGGTCGATCTCTTTGCCGGACACGACGGCCGCGAGCATGGTCGGCTGCATTGGGAGCAATTTCGATCCTTCGCCCATCTCCACGCCGTCATGATCGCCAAGAAACGCGCGGGCCGACTCGAACAGGCGGATTGGATCGGCGGCGCGCTGGTTCTCGCGCACTCCCTCGAGCAGGTTCGGCACGAGCGAGCGAACGAGGTACGGGCGCTCCTTCGAGAGCGGATTGGCGAGCTCAAGATGCACGGCGACGTCGAGACCGAGCTTGGTCAGCGTCTCGGCGCTCGTGAACGCGTAGCGATAGGCCTCCGTGGCGCCGAAGCGCTCGGCGAGCGCGTGGCGGCCGAGACGGGCGAGCTGGCGCACGCGGTCGCGCACCGGCGGCGCGATGACGAACGGCGGGAGCGTCGAGGGAATGCGATCGTAGCCGTAGATGCGGGCGACCTCCTCGATGACGTCCTCCGTGATCCTCACGTCCTTGGTCGCGCGCCAGGATGGGACGATGACGGAGAGAAACGTAGAATCCGTAGAAGGCGTAGAAATTGTGACGACGAAACCGAGGCGCGAGAGAATGCCGGTGATTTCGGATTCGGAAATGTCCGCGCCGAGCAAACCGCGCACGTGCTCCGGGGCAAGCTCGACGACCGTCGACTTCGCGGGGGACGGGTACGCGTCGACGACCTTCGAGGCGACACGGGCGGTCGGGCAGAGTTTTTGGATCAGCTCGACCGCGCGGCGCAATGCGGCGTCGCACCGCTCGGCGTCGAGCGACTTCTCAAAGCGCGCGGACGATTCCGATCGCAGCGCGAGCTTCGTCGAGGTCTTCCGCACGGATACCGCGGAAAAATTCGCGGACTCGAACACGACGCGCGTCGTCGACGCGCTCACCGCGCTCGCGGACCCGCCCATCACGCCGGCAATCGCGGTCGCCCGCTCGCCATCGGTCACGAGCAGCTCGCCGCCCTGCATCACGTACGTCCTCCCATCGAGACACGCGACGGCCTCGCCCTCCGCGGCCAGGCGCACGTCGATCGAAATTTTTTCGCCTCCGACCTTGTCCGCGTCGAACGCGTGCATCGGCTGGCCGACCTCAAGCATCACGTAGTTCGTCACGTCGACCAAATTGTTGATCGATCGCACGCCGCACGCGGTCAGCCGATCGCGCAGCCACGCCGGCGACGGGGCGACCTCGATCCCCTCGACGGCCACGGCCATGTAGCGCGAGCAAAGCGTCGGGTCCTCAATCGTCACGGACAGATCGGTCGTCGACCCCGGGACGATCTCCGTCGGAGAAAACGGCGCGAGCGGAGCGTCGTACAACGCGGACAGCTCGCGCGCCATGCCATAGTGGCCCATGAGGTCGGGGCGGTTGGTGAGCGACTTATGTTCGATATCAAACATCACGTCATCGCAGTGGAATACCTCGGAAAGCGGCGTGCCCGTGATCGCCGGCGTGTCGAGCTCGACGATCTCATGGTCGCCCTCCCCGGTCTCGAGGCCAAGTTCGACGCCCGCGCAAATCATCCCCTCGCTTTCCCCGCCGCGCAGCTTCGTCTTCTGGATCTCCACGAGATCGCCTTCCCCGTGCCAGCGCACGCGCGAACCCGACAGCGCCACGGCCACCTTCAGTCCCTCGCGCACGTCCGTCCCGCCGCAGACGATCTGCGTCACGCGGCCGCCGACGTCCACCTGGCAGACGCGAAGGCGGTCGGCGTTCGGGTGCGGCGCGACGGAAGTAACGAGCCCGACGACGACGCGACTAAGCGCGGCCGCCTGGTCGTGAAACGACTCGACTTCGACGGTCGAGAGCGTCACCGTCTTCGCGAGATCGGCGTCGGTAAGATTTTTCGGAAGACGGACGAATTCCGCCAGCCACTTCTTTGAGATCAACATACTAGAACTGGTTCAGGAAGCGGACATCCCCGCCCTCAAGGTGCCGGATATCATCAATCCCGTATTTCAGCATCACGAGGCGCGTGAGCCCGAACCCGAAGGCGAAGCCGGAGTGAACCGACGGGTCGGCCCCGCCCTGACGCAGCACCTCCGGATGGATCATCCCGGCGCCGAACACCTCGAGCCAGCCCGTCTTCTTGCACAGACGGCAACCGGCGCCCTTGCACAGGAAACATGTCACTTCCCCGTTCACGCCCGGCTCCACGAACGGATAAAACTTCGGGCGCAGACGAATCTGCGTTTCGTTTCCGTACAGATGTTTCGCCACGGTCTCAAGC
>DAISXX010000147.1:0-2517 GCA_036825695.1 Patescibacteria group bacterium
AAAGAGCCGCTTTGACAAGGGCTCAGGCATCGAGGAAGAGCGCGGGAACGGCGTTGGGCGGGACGACCTCGAGGCGGTCGATGCCGATGCCGTAACCGTCGCGCAGAACATAGATCCGCTTGGCGACCACGAGGAACGCGGCCATTCCGATCGCGTCGGCGAGCGGGATCTGGAGCGAGCAGTTCGTCATATCGCCGCCGACGATGACGCCGGGCGGACGACGGAAGAAAGGACCGTCCGCCTCCGTGGGATGCCACTGGCGTGCGCCCCAGTATTCGCCGAAGGCGTGTTCGGTGACGACCAAGACGGCCTCGTCGTCCTCCAGATACCCCCCCAACTGCCAGAGGGCGTTTCCGTCAACGTCGTTGTGGTTCACCATCGATGCCTGCCCCGCGGCGTTGTCGACCGAGAACCAGGTCGCGTCGGTCAGAACCCCGGTCGACCGAAAGATCTGGTTGTGCCACTTGAGACAGCGGCTCGGCAGGTTTTCCCCGACTTCCATGAAGTGGCCGGTCGCGAGCCGGCCCGTTCGCATGCGCATGAGCTTCTCCGTTGAAGCGATGAGAACGTAACAAAAAATGGCCCGCCTTGGCAAGACCGGCGGGTCAGTCCAGGAGGGCGAGGAATGCGGCGCGGCTCTGGAGCTGCGTCACGAGCGGATGCGGGTCGCGCGGCGGACTGCCGTCGAAGACATAGATACGCTCGGCGGTGACAAGGAGGTATGCGACCTCTGCCAGGTCGGCGAGCGGAAGACGGAAGTCGAGATCTCCGACGACGGCATCGCGATGCGCGCGTTCGAGGGAATCCCAGCCGGTCTCGGACACGACGAGCACCGCCTCGCCGGGCTCAAGCTGTTCGAGAACCGCGAGGGTACTGTTGGTGTACGCATCCTGAAAGTGCACGGCCACCGCTAGGCCCGTCACGGTATCGACAGAGAACCACATGCAATTTTTGCGATGGTTGAAGGCGCGTTCTTCCACACGCCCCCTCGACGGTTCCGTGGTATCGCGTTTTCGGAAGTATTCCGAACTCAGTCGCTTGCTGCCGAATGCCATGATTGCTCCGTTGAAGCGGCACGAACGTACCAAAAACGCGCCGGCTCGTCAATCGGCGCGTCTCGACGTTTACAAACCAACCAGCGTCCCTCCGTAAAACGCGTTCACCGCGCGGCCGATCGCGAAGCCCAACGCCGCGGCCGAGAGCGAGATCACGACCATGTGCCAGCCGCCTTTCCATGCCGAACGCTTCTTCGAAAACGACGACGCCCAGGCGCCGAGCGCGAACAGGCAGAGCGCGGTGAGGACGATCGACGGGGCATAGGCCCTCGTGATCGGTAGGAAAAAATACGGCGCGAGCGGAACCATGCCGCCGAGCAGGTAGAAGACGCCCATCACGACGGCCGAACGAAACAGGGGCGCGTTGAGACCCGATCGCTTTTCGCCGGATTCGCTCAACACCGCGTCCTCGGCCTCGTTCGCGGACTTGTTCGATAGGTAGCTTCCCGCGGCCATCGAAAGCGCTTCGACCGAGACGATCACGAACCCGGACAAGATCACGATCTCCGTGTTCTGCGCCCCGGCCGCAATGCCGGTCACGGCCCCGAGCGTGGACACGAACGCGTCCTCGAGCCCGAAGACGATCTCCCGCATGCTTTCCGCAATCTCCCGCCGAAGGGTGTGTCCATCCATACGATGGGTAGTATATACTATCGGCGTACCTAACCTAAAGCCTGTATGCAACTTCCCGAATCCCTGCACCCGTTCAACCAACCGACCTTCATCGTCGTGACCGACAGCGTCCAGGCCAAGCTGTTCAAGGCCCTCGACCGCGACGTCGAGCTCGTCCACGTGATCTCCACGAAGCTCGAACCGATGGAACAGGAACGCTCGCAGGTCATCACCGGCTCCGGCGGCGCCCGCAGCGCCGATGCGCATGAGAACAACCAGAAGTGGACGCGCGAGCAGCTGTACGAACAGCTCAGCAAGGACCTCATGCACCGCCACCAGAACGGAGAGTTCGAGGCCCTCGCCTTCACCGTGCCGCAGGAGCACGTGAACGAGCTGAAGGAATCGCTTCACGTCGACCTGCTGAAGATCGCCGACGCCTGGGTCGAGAAGAACCTGACGAACGACGAGCTCGAAGACATCGTCCTGCACGTGCAGGAGGCGTAATCGAAACGAAAACCGCGGGACTAGCCCGCGGTTTTTTCAATCCATTGGAGAAGGAGCGTCCCGAAGTCGCGACCGCTCGCCGCGACGGCGCGGGGAAACAGAACCGACAGGCCGGGAATCGTGTTGATCTCGAGGAACCAGATCTCGCCGGACGCGTCGACGATGAAATCGGTGCGTGACAGGTGCCTTGCGCCGATGGTGGTGTGCGCGATGAGCGCGGCGGCTTGGAGACGACGCGCGAGATCGTCGGCGATCGGGGCCGGACACAATTTCTCGGCGGGTACGGGGGCGCACTTCGCGTCGTAGTCGGAGATGCCGCCCCGCGGCTTGGTTTGGTTCACCCGGG
>DAISXX010000148.1:0-2502 GCA_036825695.1 Patescibacteria group bacterium
ACGCGATCCTCGCGGCCGTTCTGCGCGACGCGAGCGTCGGCAGCTGCTGACGCGACCCTGACCCTTCGGCCCTCTCGGGTCGCTCAGGGTCTTTTTTTCATGAAGATCGATTAGCCCCCCTGGCGGACGTCCCGTGGCATGTGTTACCGTATTCGCATGATCGAAACCTACCGTCCACGACCCGAGGATCGCGAACCCGCGCGGGAACAGACCGTGCGACGTTTGGCCGACGAAGCGATGAAGCTGCGTCCTAAATTCACGTCCCTCACGGGAGCCGCATGGCAGGCGATCCGCAATGCCCGCGTGAGTCAGAACGAGCAACGTACGATGCACGCCGCGATCATGTCCGAGCTCGGCAAACGCAGCCGCGGCGAACAACGGCGGCGTCGGTCAGAAGACGCGCAGCTCGCAGAGGCGTATGCCATCCTTGAGAAGGAAAAGCGCGCTGCGGCAATGGCGCAGGCGTATCGGCACGAAAAGAGTCAGCCGCCCGACGCCTACGAATCCGGCGCCAAGCACCACGCACGCCGCGGCGTTTGACGCCGCGGTTTTTATTTTGGCGTCTTTCGTTTTGAGCGGGGGAGACGTACTTGGCCAAGAAGGAACAACGGGCCGGTCGGATGATGTACAATGGATTTGATGAGCACACGTCGTATGAGCGAATGGAGTTTTCAAAAATCACGAGCGATTTTTTCGCACACGCCGCCGGAAAGACAACCGGCACCGGCCGAACGACCGCGACGTCCCCTCGCCGAACGGATCGTTCGCGACGCGACGCGTCCGGACGCGCTCCGCGGACGCGCGCTCGAGCTTTCGTTTCCGGGCGGAGCGGTCCGCGTTCTGGATCGATCTCGTGAGGCGCGTCGGTCGGAGTACAACGGATCGACGGAATTTGCGCCGTCGCAGGTGCGCGTCGACGTCAGCTGCCGGTACGAGGGAGACATGGTTCGTGTTCGGGTCGAACGTCTCGGAGTCGTCATGCCGAAGGACGTCACGGTTACGTACGATAGTTCGCCGGAATCAAAGAGTTCCTATGGGACGGGACGGACCCTTCGCGAGCACGAGGACGCGCACGTCGCCACGGGGAAGGCCCTTCGGAACCCGTCGTTCGTCGAAGACCTGTTCCGAGGAAAACTCGCGTATACGTCGCCGACGACCGGCGAAACCGTTCGGTTTGACGGGATCGCGATCCCGAACGAGATCAGTTTCTCCGCGAGCCGGACGTTTCCAGGAAAACGCCTGGACGTCGCCGCGACGGAGGGCATGCGGCGCGCCATCGACATGATCGGACAGGCAGCGGTGCGGTATCTCCAAGACGTCATTTCCTACGTAGACGACGCCGAAAACCACGGGCCCCCGCTTCCGTCGGATCAAAAAAAGACGCCCTATCGGACGGTTGGAGGGAAACTTTCCCTTCAGCCGCCCCCAAAGGCGCCGTCGTTCCGTTCGTCATTTTAGGAAGCCGCATGTTCTCCTGCCAGTCGTCCCGTTGCCCACGACGCCTGCAGGTTGAATCCCCCGGTGTATCCGTCCACGTCCAAGATTTCGCCCGCAAAGAACAGGCCGGGGCACACGAGCGACTCCATCGTCTTCGGATCAACTTCCTTCGTCTCCACGCCGCCCGCGGTCACGAATTCGTCGCCGGCGCCCCGCGCGACGACCGTGAGCGGGATCGCCTTCAGCCAATGCGCGCACGCCGCGATTTCTTTTTTTGAAACTTGGTTCGCGCGCTTCGTCTCCGAAATCCCCATCTCGCGGCGTACGATTTCCGCGAGCGATTTTGGCACGACCTGCGCGAGAACGTTCGCGAACTGCTTGTTGGAAAACGAACCGACGTACGACTCGATCCGCGCGCGCAGGACGTCCTCCGTCACGTCCGGGAACAGGTCGATTTCGATGCAGAGCGGTTCCTTCGCGTCGTACGTCTCGAATGCCACGATGGACGAGAGCGCGAACACGGCCGGACCGCTTGTTCCTTTGTGCGTGAACAAGAACGGACCCGTGAACGACCGGTCATGGCCGCGCTTCGCCGTGATCTCCGCACGTTCGAATGACAATCCGGAAATCTCGGCCGGCCATTTTTCGCGCGTAAAGAACGCGTTCAGGCTTGGCGCGAGCGACGTGATGCTATGGCCGAGCGTCTGGGCGAACGCGTAGCCGTCGCCGGTCGATCCGGTCTGGCGATACGCTTGGCCGCCGGTCGTGAGGATGAGGCGGTCGGCGACGATCGGCGCGTCGGCCGCTTTGGTGAATACGAGAAATTGATCGTCGCGCGTCTCGACGCGGATGACCGACGTGCGGAGGAGCACGTTCACGTTCGACCCCTGCCTGCCGGCAGGCGCGGCGACGAACAGCCGCTCGAACGCGCCCACGATGTCGTGCCCGTCGTCGGACTGCGGGAACACGCGCAGGTCGGCCTGCGTCTTTAACGGAACGCCGTGTTCCTCAAACCACGCGTACGTCGCGGCCGGCGGGAACGCGTACATCGCGCTCGTCAAAAAC
>DAISXX010000149.1:0-2463 GCA_036825695.1 Patescibacteria group bacterium
GAGCCGCCGCGCGGGCTGGACGGCAAGACGGCTTTCGCTCCCGGTGCGTATCGTTGGCACGCGCTCAAGGGCGGCGTCGTCTGCCGTAGTTGCGTCGATCGCGACAACGCGCAGTGGTTCGCGGCCCGCGCGCTCTCCGATGACGCGCTCAAGCTCATCCGCTTCGGCCTCTCGGAGCCGTTCCCGTCCCAACTCCGCCCGCACCTTCCCGCCGAACTGCTCGTCGAATACCACGACGCGGTCGAGGCCTTGATCGTTTCCCATTTTCCCGTTATCCCAGCCAATTCCTTGCGCGGCGCGTGTCTTTTTTGATACAATCTGCCGGTATGACATCCACAACCATCTCTGAAATCGGGGCTTACGTTGGCCAAGAAATTGAACTGAAGGGGTGGGCGTATAATTTCCGCTCGAGCGGCAAAATTTTCTTTTTGCAGTTGCGCGACGGCTCGGGCCGCGTCCAGGTGGTGTATTCCAACGCCGAGCTGCCGGAAGATCAGTGGGCCGCGCTCGAGGGCGTTCGCATCGAGTCGTCCGTGATCGTCCGCGGCACCGTGAAGGCCGAGCCGCGCTCGGCGTCCGGGTTCGAGCTGACCGGCGTCTCGTTCGTCGCGATTCAGATTCCCGCGGATGATTTTCCGATCGGCAAAAAAGAGCATGGCCCCGACTTCCTGCTCGACCAACGCAGCCTTTGGCTCCGCTCTGAGTCGCAGTGGGCCGTCCAGCGCGTGCGCAACACCATCATCAACGCGACGTTCGCGTATTTCAACGAGAACGGCTACGTGAAGTTCGACACGCCAATTCTTACGCCCACCGCGTGCGAGGGAACGACGGAACTTTTTTCCATCGAGTACTTCGACCAGGGCAATGCGTACCTCTCGCAGTCCGGCCAGCTCTATCTCGAAGCCGGCATCATGTCGCTCGGTCGGGCATTCGACTTCGGCCCGGTGTTCCGCGCCGAGAAATCGAAGACGCGCCGCCATCTCACGGAGTTCTGGATGATGGACGCCGAAGCCGCATTCGTGGAGCACGAGGGCAACCTCGCCATCCAGGAAGCGCTCGTGTGCCGCATCGTGAAGGACGTGCTTGAGAAGAACCGGAAGGAACTCGCCATTCTGGAACGCGACGTGTCCGCGCTCGAAAAGGTGCAGGCCCCGTTCGTCCGTATGACGCACGCCGACGCCGTGGCGAAGCTCCGCGAGCTCGGCTCGGACATCGGCGACATGGACGACCTCGGCGCCGACGACGAAACGGTTCTTACCAAGCTCTACGACCGCCCAATCTTCGTCGAAAAATACCCGGCGCTCGTGAAGGCGTTCTATATGAAGCGCGACCCGAACGACCCGACCCGCGTGCTCAACGCCGACATGCTCGCCCCGGAAGGTTACGGCGAAATCATCGGCGGCTCGCAGCGCGAGGACGATTACAACGCGTTGCTCTTGCGCATGAACGAGCACAACGTGCCGGTCGAGCCGTACCAGTGGTATCTCGATCTTCGCAAATACGGCTCGGTCCCGCATTCCGGCTTCGGCTACGGCCTCGAGCGCATCGTGGCCTGGATCTGCGGATTGCAGCACATCCGCGAGACGATTCCGTTCCCGCGATTGATCAACCGGATTACTCCGTAAGTGTCGGAGTCGGAGAGTCGAAAAGTGAAAAAGTCACCCCGTCTGACTGGACACTCTACGACGTTCCGACTCTACGACTTTCCCACTATGCGCAAATACCTAGCCCCCATCCTTACGATCGCGATCGTCGCCTCGTTGGCGGGGGTTTTGTATATCCGAGCCAACGTGGCTGGGTCGTTGCCGAAGGCGGCGCCCGCGACGGAGGAATCGCACACGATTGACGTCGGTCCGACCGTCGTCTGGTCCGTGACGAGGTCTGGCGCGGCCGCT
Source organism: Patescibacteria group bacterium (assembly GCA_036825695.1). Taxonomy (GTDB): domain Bacteria; phylum Patescibacteriota; class Patescibacteriia; order UBA9934; family GWF2-40-263; genus YC12-FULL-57-11. Next base: position 1,896 of record DAISXX010000149.1, read on the forward strand.
GACACGTATTCCTATTCACTCGCGACGGAACAAACATCGGGTCCCGAGTCGAATGTCGAGACGGCAGGCGTCGTGCGCTTCAACCAGTCGTCGGATCTTTGCGACAAGGGCGCGGTCGCATCCCTGGAAATCGAATGCAATTTCAATTCGGTCGCGAACGTGCTTGTGATGACCGCGTACGGAATGATGGGCGATGAAAAATGGATGCAAGCGTATACGGTGCGTCTGAGCGACCTCGGAATTTCCCCGTCCGCCATGGAGGGTTACCTCGTTCCCGTCGCAGTCTCGGACGACAAGAGCGCGATTTACCTTGGCCGTCGCGTCGAGTCGGAATCGTGGGTCGCCGGACTGTGGAAGCTCGACGTCGCGACGGGGAAGGTGAGCGAAATTTCGTACGTTCGCGAGCATAACCTGTACCAGTATGACATCAATCCGGCGACGAAACAGCTGATCGGCGTGACGTTCGTTCCGCCGGAGAGTCTGGGCGAGGACATGTCCGGTCCTTCGTCGCTGCACTCCGTCAATTTGGTTACGGGAAACGGGGAAGTGCCGGAGCAGTCGCTCGCGC
>DAISXX010000150.1:0-2436 GCA_036825695.1 Patescibacteria group bacterium
CTGTTCATCGACGAGATCCACCGGATGAACCGCACCATCGAGGAGGTGCTCTATCCGGCCATGGAGGACTACGCGCTCGACATCGTCGTCGGCAAGGGGCCGACCGCGCGCACGCTGCGCCTCAACCTCGAGCGGTTCACGCTCATCGGCGCCACCACGCGGCTCTCGCTCCTCTCTTCCCCGCTGCGCGACCGCTTCGGCATGACGTACCACCTCAACTTCTACGACCATGCGGACATCGGCAGCATCATCGGACGCAGCGCGAAACTCCTGAACGTCGGCGTGGACGAGGACGCGACGCGGCTCTTGGCCGAACGCTCGCGCCGCACGCCTCGCATCGCCAACCGCCTTCTCAAGCGCGTGCGCGACTTCGCGCAGGTGCGCGCGGACGGACACGTCACCGCCGACGTGGCACGCGAGGCGCTTTCGATGCTGAACGTCGACCAGCACGGGCTCGACGACGTCGACCGGCGCCTTCTGCTTTGCATCATCGAGAAATTTCAAGGCGGCCCGGTCGGCCTCTCCACGCTCGCCGCCTCCACGCAGGAGGAAATCGATACGATCGAGGACGTGTACGAGCCGTTCCTGCTCCAACTCGGTTTCCTCGCGCGCACGCCGCGCGGCCGCGTGGCCACCGATGCCGCGTATCGGCATCTCGGCCTCGACGCGCCCGAAGGACGAACGTTGTGATAGAATGAACGCACTATGCCGTTCAACATTCCCGCCATTGCGATCCCGCTGTGGGCGCTGCTCGTCGTATACGGGGCGTTCCTCGCCTTCTTTCTCCTGTACGCCCTCTTCAACCTGTACCATCTTCTCCGCTTCGGCACGTATGGGGCGGGACTGTACACGGTCATCTGCGTCTTCACGGCCGGAACCGTCGGCATTCTGATCGCCACCTACGCGCTACTTTCGCCGATCGATTGGACCGTCACGATTCCCCTCTCGAGCGTGTTCCAGGGAGCCTCCAGCGTCCCTTATTTCCCGGCACAATAGCCTATGTTTCGCCTCGACCATCTTCCCAACCAGCGCCCGGACGAAACGGTCGTCCTCTTCCTGCGCCGACAATGGTTCGCCGTGCTACGCATCGTGGTGGCGGCCACGTTCCTGCTCGGCACGCCCGCGGCCATCGCGTGGTACTTCTCCGGCCGCGTCGAGTCGATCTTGAACCACCCGGTGTTCGGCCCGATCCTGACGCTCATCGCCTGCATGTACGTGGCGTCCATCTGGCTGTTCTCCTTCCTCGAGTTCACCGACTACTACCTCGACACGTGGGTCATCACCAACGAGCGCGTGATCAACATCGAGCAGAAGGGCTTGTTCAACCGCGTGGCCTCCGAGCTCCACCTCGCGGCCGTGCAGGACGTGACGAGCGAGGTGAGAGGACTGATCGGAACGTTCTTCGACTACGGCGACGTGTTCATCCAAACCGCGGCCGAGAAGGAACGCTTCGACTTCAAGGACATCGACCATCCCGAGAAAGTGAAGGAACTCATCCTGAAGCTCGTCGAGGTCGACAAGAAGCGCCACGCCGCCGGCATCGTCGCCTCCATCGCGCAGGGAGGAAACATCGAAGGATAGACATCAATAAAAAACTCCCTCCCGGGAGTTTTTTCGTGCGCGGCTAGCGGTAGCTTGCCCAGGCCCATCGGGCGAGAGCGTTCGCGTCCTGGAAGGACGTAGCGCGGGACGTTGCGCCGAAAAGGACCACGAGGAGCTCGCGCTTCTCGTCCTTCATATCCGGACGGAGCGCGACGGCGAGGTTCCAACCGGACTCGTTGAGATAGCCGGTCTTTCCGGCCATCACGTAAATATCGGCGTATTCCGGATGCCACAGCATCCAATTGGTATTCTTGATGGTCTTCACGGTTCCGGCGGACAATACGTTGATCTTGGCCGCGGCCGTCGTGGTGTACCGGCGGACGTCCTTGCGCGAGAACGCCTGGTTGGCGACGATCGCTTCCTCGCGCGCCGTCGAGACGTTGCCGAGCTCGATGCCGGTCGGGTCGACGAATGACGTATGCGACAGGTTCAACGCCGTGGCGCGGCGGTTCATCTCCGCGACGAAGTCCGCTTTTTCCATGCCCGTGGCGCGCGCGGCGGCGTTGGCCGCGTTGTTGGCGCTGCCGGCGAGCGTGGCGTACAGCAGACCGTCGAGCGTGAACAGGTCACTGTCGTTTACGTACAGCTTGGCGCCGCCCACGTCGTCGATCTCGTTCACCGGATACGTTGCCGAAAGCGACAGCCCGGCATCGAGCGCAATCTGCGCGGTCATGAGCTTGGTGAGCGACGCGACCGGCCAGGGCGCGCCCGCGTTCTTCGCGGCGAGAATCTGCCCGCTCGTCCGGTCGAGTACGACGTACGAGCTGGCGCCGACCGCAGGCTCTCCGCTCTTCCCCACGAACTCCGGCGCATCGGCTGGCGCGAGTACGAGAC
>DAISXX010000151.1:0-2431 GCA_036825695.1 Patescibacteria group bacterium
GATCCGATAGCGCTCGGCCGTCTCGAGGTACAACTTGAATCCGAGCGCCTTGGCGTACGCCGCATCGCCGCGCGGGCCGCGACGCGGCATAATGCGGGCGAACAAGTAGAAGGCGCCGGCGGTGAGAAGCGCGCTGAACAGCACGGCGATGCCGAGACCGCTATGCACGGCGCCCTGCGCGAACACGATCAGAAACACGAGCGCCGTGCCCACGCCCGCGAAGATGCCGCGCACCTGCTTCGGGCTGCGAGAGAAGTACCCGCCCGCGGTAAGCGCGAGATTCACGTGATCCTCGGCCGCGGCGCGGGCGCGAACCATCGACGAGCGGCGCGCAGAACCGAGCGCGCACTCGTCCCCGTCCGCGAACAGCGCGTCGAACGCCTCGTGCTCGTGCGGCCGCATGGTCGCGTCCGACGGCTTCAGTTTCTTAAGCGTGAACGTGTGGCTTTTGAAACCGAACGTGCTCGTTTCCCCATCGACGATTTTGAGATATCCGCGCACGGCGAGATCGACGATGGTCGCGCTGAAATCACGGTTCGAAAACGACGTGTTCACGAGCACGGCCACCTCGGCGGGCGACAGGCTCTCCGGCGGCTCGTATTCGGGAACGATCGTCGTCGGCTTCGTGTCGCGTCCGTTGCGGTACCAGTAGGCCGTGAGCCCGACGAGCGAGACGATCGGCAATGACGCGATGAGGAGGAACGGCCAGTTGTCCGCGAGCCACCAGAGCGCGCGCTCGACGGCGTTCGGCTCGTACAGAATTCCCTTCGGGATGGAAACGGACACGGTGAGAAAATCATTCGCGTCCGCGGTAACGGTCGCGCCCCGCACCTTCGTCACGCACGCCTGCGCGGTCGAGCCGTACGTGCCGGTATAGCACGTCGCGGCAAGTTCGCCGACGCCCTCCGGCCCGACATCGCCGTCGACCGAGATCGTCGCGCCCACCGCGCCGAGCGACTCGTCCCAATCCGTGCCGGTCACGTTCCAGTAGAGCTCGTCATACGCGTCGTGGTACAGCACGGCGCGCTCGACCCGGTATTTCAGCGTGTACGTGAACGGCCCGGAAAATGTCACGTCCGCGTCGCCGATCCGGATCTTCTCGTACGCGCCCTCCGTCGAAAGCTCGAATGGCTCCGGTTTCCCGTCGCGCAGGACGGAGAGCACGTCGAGCGCAATCGTCTGCGTCGTGCCGATGTCCGTCTTGTACGAGACGGGGATCGAACGATAGATCCCGTGGCGCGGAACCGCGAACGCGCCCACGATCGTCTCGGTCACGAAGAACGAGGCGTCGCGGTTCACCTCGATATCGGACGCGAACGAGGCGTACGTCGAAGCCGCGCTCGCGGGCATCGCGACCGTCAGGAGCAGGAGAACGCTAGCGCAGATAGCGCTGCTTGTTCGCAATATGCTCGTCAAACGTCGAAGCATAGATTACCGTCCCGTCGGACGCGGTCAGGAAATAAAGATACGGGTTCGCGGTCGGGTGCAACACCGCGTCGATGGCGTCGAGGCCCGGGCTCGCGATGGGACCGGGCGGCATGCCGGCGCGCGTATAGGTGTTATAGGGCTCGTCCTTCTTCAGATCGTCGAGGGTCATTTCCGCGGAAGTCTTGCCGAGATAGTACGCGATGGTCGAGTCGGCCTGCAGCGGCATGCCGATCTCGAGGCGCTTGAGGAACAGGTCGGCCACGTCCTTCATGTCGTCCGGAGACTGCACCTCGCGCTGGATGACGGACGCGAGGGTCAGCACCTCGTGCGGCGTCATCGCGCCCGGCTTCGACGTCCCGCTCTCGTCCGCGACCGTCGACAACTCCGCGCCGAGCTTCGCGCTCATCGCGTCGACCATCTTCGTCACCACGTCCTTCGCGCTCGCGTCCGCGAAAAATCGGTACGTGTCCGGGAACAGATAGCCTTCCAGGTCGACGCCCGCCGGTTTCGTCTGGCTCACGAACCACGCCGCGGATTCGGTCGCGAACGCGGGCGACGCGCCCACGGCCGCGCTCCACTCGTCGGCAGTGATATGCGGCAACGCCGCGCGCACGCGCTCGCCGATCTGTTTGAGCGTGAACCCTTCCGGGATTGTCACCTGAATCTCGTTCGTTTCCGCGTGCGTCAGGTTGGTGGTGATCTCGCGGTAGCTCATTCCGGGCTGTAGGGAAAACGTGCCGGCCTGCAGCGCGTCGTCCTGTCCCGAAAGGCGCAGGTACAGCCGGAACATCAGCACGCTCGAAATAAGATCGGCGTCCGCAAGCGTCTTGGCCACGCCGAAGCCGCGGTCACCGGCTGAGACGACGACGTCCACGCGCGGCGCGTCGGAAGACGGCCAGGTGAAGTAGGCGTCATGCAAATAACCGCCGGTCAGGGCCGTCCCGGCAAGCAGGGCGGCGACCGCGACCTGAAGGACGCGCTTGATCCGAACTCGTCGCAGAAT
>DAISXX010000152.1:0-2337 GCA_036825695.1 Patescibacteria group bacterium
TCTTTGCGCTGCGCGACTCGATGACGCCGCTCACCATGGGCATCGTCTCCACCGTGCTGTCGCTCGTGAGCGGACTGTATTTCAGCCACACGCTCGGCGTCATGGGCATGGCGATCGCGTTCACGATCGGCGCATTCGCGGACGTGGCGCTGCTTTGGGTTCCGCTGCGCCAGCGGCTCGGGACGCTGCACGAATATCGGATTCTGCGCGCGCTGTACGTCATGGCCTTTGCCGGGCTTGGCTGCGCGGTCACGACGCAGGTTCTGAAACCGATCATCACGCGCGTCATTTCGCTCGACACGTTTCTTGGCGTTCTGACGCAGGGGTTGATCGCGGGTGGCGCCGGGATCGGGGTGTACGTACTCATTTCGTACGGCCTGAAGAGCGAGGATTTGGCGCAGGCCATGGCCGGCATCCGTCGCCGGGTTATGCGCAAGGCGAACCCGGTAGAAACGATCCCCGTCGGGGAATAATTGATCGCCGCCGTCCGATCGGGTAAGCTCTAGCCGTTATGAACGCCACTGACATTCGCGCCAAATATCTTTCGTTTTTCGCCGCCCGGGGCCACAAGGTGCTGGCATCGGCGCCGCTCTTGCCGGAAAACGACCCGACGACGCTGTTTACGGGCTCCGGCATGCAGCCGATGGTCCCGTATCTTTTGGGCGAGCCGCATCCGGAAGGGACGCGCCTCGCGGACAGCCAGAAGTGCTTCCGTTCCGGAGACATCGAGGAAGTGGGCGACAACCGTCATACCACGTTCTTCGAAATGCTCGGCAATTGGTCGCTCGGCGATTATTTCAAGAACGAACAGGTTGCCTGGATGTTCGAGTTTCTCACGAAGGAAATCGGACTCGACCCGAACCGCCTGTACGTGACCGTGTTCCGCGGCAACGGCCAGATTGAACGCGATGAGGAAACGGTCGGACTTTGGAAAGAAGCGTTCGCCTCCGTTGGCGTCGATGCCGTGGCCGTCGATGATTCCGAAACGCAGGGCATGCGCGGAGGTCGGATCTTCTATTACCCGGAAAAGAAAAACTGGTGGTCGCGCTCCGGGACGCCGGATAAAATGCCGGTTGGCGAGCCGGGTGGCCCAGATACGGAGATGTTTTGGGATTTCGGCGTCCAGCTTGGGCTGCACGAGACGTCCGCGTTCGCGGCCGAGCCATGCCACGTGAACTGCGACTGCGGCCGGTTTGCGGAGATCGGGAACAACGTGTTCATGCAGTACAAGAAGACCGAGACCGGGTTCGAGAATCTTCCGAAGCAGAACGTCGACTTCGGCGGCGGGCTTGAGCGCATCGCGTTTGCCGCGAACGACAACCCGGACATGTTCCTCATCAGCCTGTTCGACGAGGCACGTGCGGCCATCGCGAAGGCAACGGGGAAGACGTATGGTGCGGATGAGAACGAAACGTACGCGTTTCGCGTGATTCTCGACCACTTGCGCGCCGCGACGTTCCTGATCGGCGACGGCGTGATCCCGTCCAACAAGGACCAGGGCTATTTCGTGCGCCGACTCATCCGCCGTGCCATCCGTTTCGCGCACAAGCTCGGTGCCAACGACGCGTTCTGCGCGTCGGTCGTCTCGGCGTACGTCGAGACGTACCGTGAGGCGTATCCGGAGCTCGGCGACAAGCGAGACGGGATCGTCGCGGAGATTACCAAGGAAGAGGCCAAGTTCAAGGCGTCGCTCGACAAGGGTTTGCGTGAGTTCGAGAAGACGTTCGGGAAGTCCGGCGCGGTGTCGGGCGTGGACGCCTTTAATCTCTACCAGTCGTACGGCTTTCCCTGGGAACTGACCGAAGAGCTGGCACGCGAAAAGGGCCAAGCGGTCGACCGTGACGTGTTTCAGCAGGAATTCAAAAAGCATCAGGATCTCTCCCGTTCCGGTTCCGAGCAGAAGTTTGCGGGCGGCCTGGCCGATCATTCGGAGGAGGTCGTGCGGCTCCACACGGCCACGCATATGCTCCATCAGGCGCTCCGGACGGTTCTCGGTACGCACGTGTTTCAGCGCGGATCCAACATCACGGCCGAGCGCCTGCGCTTCGACTTCTCGCACCCGGACAAGATGACCCCGGAGCAGCTCGCCGAGGCCGAGGCCATCGTGAATGCGAACATCCAGAAGGCCTTGCCGATTCATTTCGAGATTCTTGACCTCGACGATGCCAAGAAGCGCGGGGCGATCGGGGTGTTCGAGGACAAGTACGCGACGCTCGGGGGGAAAATTAAGGTGTACTTCATCGGGGACGAGGCCACAGGCGAGTATTACTCGAAAGAAGTCTGCGGTGGGCCGCACGTGGCGAATACGGCCGAACTTGGGTCGTTCAAGATCTTGAA
>DAISXX010000153.1:0-2259 GCA_036825695.1 Patescibacteria group bacterium
GAACGGAAATTCGCCACCGACAGGCTCGTGAGGAACCGTTTGCCATTCACGATCCCCGCGTCGATGGTTTCCACGATGCGCGCCGAAAGCGTATCGCACGCGGCGGCGCCCTCGGGCACGCCGAGCAGCTTCGCGAGCTCGTTCGGACCGCCGAGCGGGATGATGCCGAGCGTCACGTTCGGCCCCGACTCCACGTCGATCACCTTGTGCACGGTCTCGTCGTTGCCGACCGCGACCACGTTCTGCGTTCCACGGCGAATCTCGTCGCGCACCATCTCCTGGACATTCCGAAACAAAGCCATCCGCACGATTTTACCGGCGAGGCCGAGGTCGGTCAGACGGTTTTCGATCAGCGCCAGGTCCTTCTCGAACCGCTTGTCCTGCGTGAATTCGTCGTAGATGTAACAGTACACAGCCCTATTCCTCCGCCTTCGCGTCACCCATGCTGACGCGCCCGTTGATTTGGGCGCCGGCGGCAACCGAGAGCTCGCGACACTGCACGTCGCCCGTGATCACGGACGTCTCGAGCAACTCGAGGCGGTCGCTGATGTGGACGGAGCCCTGAATCTCGCCAGCCACGACGGCCGAGGAGGCGGTGACGGCCGCGCGGATCTTCGCCGATTCGCCCACGCGCAACGACGCCGCGGTGCTGATCGAGCCGGAAAGCTCCCCGTCGATCACCACGTCCCCGGAGCTCGTGAACTCTCCCTCCACCTTTACGCCTTGGGCAATGATGGTGCCCTGCCCCGAAGAAGAAGCCATAGATTGTTCGTCACGGCGATTAAACATACGTTACAGGGATGGTAACACGCGGTTTACATTTCATCCACAATGTCCATCCCCAGGAGCCCGAGCCCGTTTTCGAGGGCCACGGATGCCGCCCGGACGAGAGCCACGCGCGACGCCACGACGTCCGGCTCGGCCGAAAGCACCGGGACCTGCTCGTAGAACTCCGCGAACGTCTTGCACAGGTCGAACAGCGCCTGCGCGACGGTGGAGAGCCGCCCCGACTGCCCGACCGCGAACACGGTTTCCGGATACTTCGCGAGCATGGAAACGAGCTTGTGTTCCGCCGGCTGGGTAAAGACGCATGGCGGGACCGCCGCGACGTTCTTCGCCTTCTTCAGGATGCTCTTCATCCGGGCGTAGGTATAGAGCAGATACGGCCCGGTGAACCCGTCGAACGACATGGCTTCCTTCGCGTCGAAGACGATAACCTTGTCGAGGTCCTGCTTCAGCATGGCGAACCGGATCGCGCCGAACGCGATCGCGCGCGCCGTCTTTGCGATGTTCTTCTCGTTCCAGTCCGCGTGGCGCTTCCGCGTCTCCTCGGCAGCCATCGCGAGCATGTCGTCGCGGAACGCCTCGTAGCGCACGATGTTCCCCTTCCGGCCGGCCATGGCGCCATCCTTCAGCGTCACGAATTCGTACGAGACGTGCTCGAGGTCGCGGTCGAATCCCATGCGCTTCATGGTGGCGAACAACTGGTTCATGGCGAGCGACTGGCGCGCGTCGATGACGTACAGCGAGCGCAGCGGATGGTAATCCTCCTCCTTCTTGAGCGCGAGCGCGATGTCCTTCGCATTGTAGAGGAGCGTCCCGTCGGTCTTCACGAGCAGGTTGGCGCCGAGCTTCTCTTCCTCCAAGTTCACGATCCACGCGCCCTGGCTCGAAACGACGATCCCGCGCTTGATAAGATCCTCGACCGTGCTCTTCGTGTCCTTGATCAGGTCGCTCTCGAAGTACCACACGTCGATCGGCAGCCCGAGTTCCTTGAACGCGGCCTTGATGTACGCCACCGACCACTTCCACGTCTTCTTCCACGTCGAACGCAGCGGACCCTTCCCCTCCTCAAGGTCGCGCTGGATCTGCGACACTTCTTCTCGCACCTTCTCATCGGCCTCGCCGCGCGCGGTGGCCTCCACGTACATGCGCTGCAAAAACGTCATCGGGTCCTCGCCCTCCGGCACGACGCCGTTCGCGAGGTTCTTCACGGCCCAGACGCAGCGCGCGACGTTGGCGCCGAGGTCGTTGATGTAGCTCGTCGGGATCACGTCGTAGCCGTTGGCGCGCAGCACGTTCACGAGCAGCTGGCCCACCGTAAAGTTGCGCAGGTGTCCGACGTGCAGTTCCTTGTGCGTGTTCGGCTGCGCGTACTCCACCATGATCCGCTTCCCCGCGCCGACGTCGGAGGTGCCGTATTTCCCGCCAAGATCGCCAATCTCCGAAATCACGGCGGACGGAAACGCGGACCCGTCG
>DAISXX010000154.1:0-2245 GCA_036825695.1 Patescibacteria group bacterium
CGCCTTCTTCCACGGTTCGCCGTGGTAAAGCCCGGCGCCGCGCGGGCTGCCGAACGAGACCACGAGCCCGGGGAGATTGCTCTTCGTCCCGCCGTTCATGCCCTGCCAGGCCGGACAGTTGGCCTCGTGGTCCATCTCGTAGCGGTCGGCGTGGGCGAACCCGCCGAAGTCGTTGACCGTGCGCACGCGGACGTACGCGCCGGCCGACTCGAGCTTGGCGGCAGAGGCCTGGACCTTGCCGATGCCAGTACCGAGCACGCCGGCGTCGTCGACCACCGTGGAAGTACAGTCGTACGCCATGGCCCGCGCGGGCCAGAGAGCGAGGAAGCCCACCATCAGCATGAACGCGGCCAGGAGGCCGCGGGGGTTATGTCGCATGTCTGTCTGCTGCTCCTTGTTCTGATCCATCCCTTCTGACTCCGGCCAAACGCCGATGCCATTGGGAGTCCGGCAAAATAGCACGGATTCCGAACATTGTCAACGGCTGATACCCCCGGTAGACAAAACCAAAAAGAGACCTTATGCTAGGCCTCTCGGTCATCCGATCGGGACAGGAGTACGTTTTGGATTCCATAGAGATCGCGGCCATCCGCCGCAACCTGCTGGTCGCGCTCCTCGTGGCGCTCGACATCACTCGCGACCAGGCCGAGAACCGCGCGGACCTCGTGCTCTCCTTCTACCGGCTCGGCACAGACGCGGAACAAGACGCCGAGCTCGCCCGGTTCACCCACGGCGTGAACATCCCGCCCGCCGACGGCCGGACGAACGTCCGCCGGACGATGGTCGAAACCGCGCTCGGGCGGATCGTCTCGATGGGATCGAACGTCTATCCGGGCATCGAAACGGACATCGGCAAGATCCTGCGCCGCATCGCGACGGACGAGGACCCGAAGGACGCGAACGGCGACCTCACGGGCCTCGCCGCGCGCATCGACGGCTGGCCCGGCGACGGCTCGCTGTTCCTCCAGACCTACGCGCACCTCGAGTCCAGCTGACCCTTCGACTTCGTTCAGGGTCTTTTTTCTTACCAATCCATCTTCCCCGTCGTCGCGAATCCTTCCGGAAACGTCATCTCACTCCATCCGACGACCCGCCCCAACGTGGCGAGTCGTTCCCCGTCCGTCGCGGCGCGCGGGAACGTTCCGCGAATGCGCATCGGAACGAGCTCGATCGAACGCGCCCCATCGTCACCCCACACGATCTTCGCGACCATCGTCTCGTTCTCGTCCTCGCCGATCTGGTCGAACACGAAGTTACCGAGCGAGTACAGGATCAAACCGCCGTTGTACGTTTCGATTCCCTCGAGCACATGCGGGTGGTGGCCGATCACGAGCGTTGCCCCGTCGTCGACGGCGGCGTGCGCGAGATCGGTTTGGCGCGCGACGTGGTCGTGGTTGTATTCGACGCCCCAGTGGAACGAGACGACAACGACGTCGGCCTTTGCCTTCGCGGCCGCAACGTCGGCGGCGAGTCGTTCGAGGCTGAGCGCGCGGTAAACATCGGCGTACGCCAGGAACGCGAACGTCTTGTCGCCGACGGTCGAGAACACCGGTTCCTGATCGTCCGCGTAATCGCCGACCGGGATAATACCGGCCGTCTTCAGGAGACCGACCGATTCCGTCCATCCGGCGCGGCCGTAGTCATCCACGTGGTTGTTCGCGACCGAGACGTGCGTGAGACCGAGATAACGCAATACGTCGACGCGCGCCGGATCAGCCTTAAAGAAGATCGACTTCCCCGTATCGTGCTCGGAAGACGTGATCACGGACTCAAGGTTCGCGAACGCCACGTCGCTTCCCGCAAAGACGGATTTCGCGTACCCGAACGCGGCGTCCATCGTCGTTTTGGCGAACGCGGTCGCAACGAAACGGCCGAGCATCATGTCGCCGGCGGCGGTGAGGGTGACGGAGGAGTCGATGAGTGATTGAGTCGTTGAGTCACTGAGTGCCGGAAGACTGCTGAAATAGACGAGATAGCTCGTGCCGGGCGCGTTCGGTTGCCCCATCAACGCGTGCGACGCGCTGTGCCATACGAGAGTCACGTCGTCGTCCTTGTGGTCGCTCCACATCAGATATGCGATGAGCGCGAACGGCGAGTCGAGATGGTCGGAATGAAGGCGCTCGAGCTGGGTGTAATTCCGATCGGCGACGTACGAAAGGGTTTCGGCGTCCATCGACGCCGTGGCGTCGGCCGGGAGATAGTGGCAGAAGTCGACGCTCGCGATCACGAGCGCGTCATCCGGAAG
>DAISXX010000155.1:0-2208 GCA_036825695.1 Patescibacteria group bacterium
ACGGCCGGGCCGGTTCCGGGCGTGAGTCGCCACTATCCGGCACGCGGCCCGCGTTCGCTCGGCGCGCGATTCGTCGACGTCCCGGCCAACTGGCCGGAGGCTCGCGCGGCCGCCGCGCGGCTCGAGCGCGACGGCCTCGTCTTCTGCGCGTTCCTTCCGCGCTTCGGCCGCACGGCGCGCGGCACCACGTTCGACGCCATTCGGTTCGTCCATCTCGACGATCGTCCCGTGCGGTTCGATCTCATCCACGTGACCGATCGTCTCCTGCCGCTCAAGCGCTATCTCGAAGGCCGTCTCGGCGGGTAACTCCCCGCCGTTTTTTTTATCCACATTGACGGTCGCGCGCCGGGTTGGTACGTTTGTCGCAGGTATGAAACACGCCGCACGCATCGCGAACGCCGCAAGCTTTACCCCGTCGTTTGGGTTCTTCTTTGCGTTTCGCGGCGCGGTGGCTCGGTCGGGCGGGTGATCCTCACCAACTCGATTCAAACGAACCACCGCGCGTGCGGTGGTTTTTCGTATCTGGCCCATCGCCCCGGAGTCCCCATGTCCGAGTCCGAACGCGTTCCTTCCTTCCGCGTCCCCACGTCCGCCGATCTTCCGTGCGTAAATCGGCTGTATCGCGCCGAGTACGGCGAAGGATATCCGTACCAGCTCACCGAGGCCGATCTCGCGCGCGGCATCGCGTTCGTGGCGGAAGTCGAAGGCCGGGTGGTCGCCTGCGCCCGCGCGGTGAAGCCGAACCCGGCCGCGCCGGTGTACCTGTTCGGCGGGATGATCGTCCATCCGGCGCACCGCCGTCACCACGTGGCCAAGGCGCTTACCGACCTGCGCTTCGAGGCGATCGTCCGCGACGGCGCGCAGGTGGTGGCCACCGAGCCGGTGTGCTGCCAGCCGAGCACGGCCTCGCAGCGCAATATGATCGGCTACGGGTTCGTGCCGCTCGGTATCCTTCCCGCGAAGTACCCGGACATCAAGCCCGAGACGCTCGGCGACCAACCGGAGACGCTCACGCTCGCCATCCGCTGGCTGCATGGCGACGTGAGCTTCGAGGGGCGCGCGCTCCATCTCGGCGACCGCGTCGACCGGTTGATGCGCGACACGGCACCGTCGCTTCGCGCGACCGCCGACGGTTCGGCCCGCCCGTTCGTCGGCGCGATGCCGGCCCCGGAGTTCCACGAGCCGATGCGCGGCACGCGCGCTAACGGCTCCGCGTTCGTCGATGTCCCGGCCAACTGGCCCGAGTCGCGCGTCGCGATCGAGCGCCTCGAGCGCGACGGATACGCGGCGTGCGGCTTCCTGCCGGGCCTCGGTCTCACCGATCGCGGCGAACGCCACGATCTCGTCCGTCTCGCCCACCTGCGCGGCCGGCGCATGCGGTTCGAACACGTCCACGTGACGGAACATCTCGCGCCCATCAAGGCGTATCTCGCGAAACGCTGCGGGGAGTGATTGATTCCTCCCCGCTTTTTTGATAAGACTGTTCGGTATGAATGCGCTCCCGTCCCACGTCTGGCAGTGGACCGGCCCGAACCCGGGGCCGCACGTTTTGATTCTCGGCGGAACGCACGGCAACGAGGTGACGGGCGTGATGCTGGTGGAGCAGATGCGCCGCGACCTCGAGAGCGGTTCGCTCGTTGTCCAGGCCGGAACGCTCACCCTCGCCATCGGCAATCCGCGCGCCGTCGAGCTTGGAACGCGCGGATCGGAACCGCACGCCGATTTGAACCGTGCCTTCACGTCCGCGACGCTCGACGCGAACGGGCCGGACACGTATGAGGCTCGTCGCGCCCGTGAGCTTGCGCCGTTCCTGTCGGCCGCGGATATCGCCGTCGACATGCACGCCACCAACAAGCCGTCCGAGGCGTTCCTCGTGACGATCAACGACACGCCGAGACACCGCGCGCTGTGCGCGTTCTTCCCGTGCGAGAAAATTCTCGTCGTGCCGGACGGCGTGATCGCGGGAACTACGGACGCGCTCGTCGACCTGCACGGCGGCGTCGGCATCGCGTTCGAAAGCGGCTGGGTGGGCGACCTCACGCGGGTGGGGGAGATGCGGACGGCGGTGGAGGTGCTCCTTCCGAGCTCTGGTCTGATCGTCGCGACCGAGACGAGACATGAGGGACAGATCGTCTACGAAACGACCGAGGCAACCACGCTTACCGACCGCGGCTTCACTTTTGCTCCGGGCCGCGGCGAGAAAAACTT
>DAISXX010000156.1:0-2161 GCA_036825695.1 Patescibacteria group bacterium
TCGGTGGCGAGCTCGCTCGTTTCGTTCGTCTTGTTGTTAAACAGGTTGACCGCGATCACGCGCGTGCCGTCGCCGATGATTTCCTTCACTTCCGAATTCCACACGAAGGAAATTTTCGAGTTTGCCTTGGCGCGCTCCTGCATGATCTTGCTGGCGCGCAATTCTTCCTTGCGGACGATCACCGTGACCGTTTCCGCGAAGCGCGTGAGAAACGTTGCCTCCTCCATGGCGCTATCGCCGCCGCCCACCACGACGATCTTCTTCCCCTTGAAGAAAAACCCGTCGCATGTGGCGCACGCCGACACGCCCTTGCCGTAATACTCCTTTTCGCTCGAAAGGCCGAGCCACATGGCGCTCGCCCCGGTCGAGACGATCACCGCCTTCGCCCTGTACTCCTTGTCCGCGGTCTTCACCGTAAACGGCTGCGCGGAAAAATCCACGGCGACCACGTCTTCCGGCACGATGCGCGTTTCAAACCGGAGCGACTGCGCCTTGAGCTCCGCCATGAGGTCCGGTCCCATGAGCCCCTTCGGGAATCCGGGGAAATTTTCCACCTCGGTGGTCAACATCAACTGGCCGCCCGGAACCTGCCCCTCGAACATGAGGGGGCTCAGCTGCGCGCGCGCCGCATAGATCGCGGCGGTGTGTCCCGCCGGGCCGGAACCGATAATGATCACGTTTTCGATATCCATAGTCATCTGACAAAAGAGGGCTTTCGCCCCCTTTGCTTACACGTGCTTTTCAAGCTTCGCCTGGAGCGCCTCCTTCGACATCGTTCCGGAGAACTGGTCGACCACATGGCCGCCCTTGAAGATGAGGAAGGTTGGGATGGAGAGGATGTTGTAGCGCTGCGCGATGTCCGCGTGATCGTCGACGTTCACCTTGGCGAACGTGATGTCCGGCATCTCGCCCGCGAGCTGCTCCATGACCGGGGCCATGATCTTGCACGGGCCGCACCACGGCGCCCAAAAGTCGACGATGACCGGGGCGGAAGAGGCGAGAACCGAAGCGTCGAAGTTGCCGGAAGAAAGTTCGAGCATAGTGGCGGTTTAGCGGAGATCCACGCCCTCGATCTGGAGCACGCGGGCCTTGGACTCCTCGTAATAGGTTTCCAGTATATCACCGACCTCAATCTTCGCGCGACCGGTATACTCGATGCCGCATTCCGAGCCGCCGTTGATCTCCTTCACGGCCTGTTTGCCGAACTGGAGCTTCACGATTTCGCCCTCGCCGACCATCTCCGGCAAGCCGGTGGCCTGGGACGGGCGCATGACGCGCAGCTTCGAGCCGGTGCGGATCTTGTC
This sequence comes from Patescibacteria group bacterium, assembly GCA_036825695.1. Classification (GTDB taxonomy): domain Bacteria; phylum Patescibacteriota; class Patescibacteriia; order UBA9934; family GWF2-40-263; genus YC12-FULL-57-11. The sequence goes on from DAISXX010000156.1 coordinate 1,305, forward strand.
GCCGAGCACGCGTCCGCCGATGACCGCACCCTTCTCCATCTTCTTGAACACGGCGAGCACTTCCACCTTGGCCATTTCCGTGATGATCTGCTCGGCCGGAAGCATCTTCTGGAGGCGGGACATCACGTCCTCGAACAGCTTATAGATGATGGGGGACGGGAAAATTTCCACGTTCTTGTCGCGCGCGAGCGTCTGGGCGCTGGTGGTCGGGTTCACGTCGAACGCGTAGATGATGGAGTGCGTGGCCTCGGCCTTGTTCACGTCCGCGTCGGTCACGTTGCCGAGCCCCTTCGCCACGACATCCACGCCGACCGCGTCGTGCTTCACCTTCTCGAGCATGCCGAGGAACGCCTCGAGCGAACCGAGCACGTCGGCGCGCACGATCACGTTCAACAGCTGCTTCCCTTCCTTGCTCGATTCCGGCTGCTTGACCGAGGACTGCGTGTTCTCGACCGCGCTCTTCACCGGCTTGCGCATCTTCGCGAGCGCCTTCTCGTCTTCCGGAACCTCGATGACGTCACCGACGGCCGGGGCGACCTTGAATCCAAGAATTTTGACCGGCATGGACGGGCCCGCCTCCTTCACGATCTCGCCCTTCCAATTCTTCATCATGCGCACGCGGCCAAACAACGCGTCGCGAATGCCGATGGTGTCGCCAAGCTTCAGCGTGCCGGCCTGAATGAGGGCGGTCGCGACCGGGCCCTCGCCCTTGTCGATGTGCGCCTCGATGATGGTTCCGGCCGCACGGCGGTTCGGGTTCGCAACAATCTTCGCCTGCTCCATTTCATTGACCAAAAGAAGCGCGTCGAGCAGGTCGTCGATGCCCTGGCCGGTCTTCGCCGACACCGGGATGATCA
>DAISXX010000157.1:0-2149 GCA_036825695.1 Patescibacteria group bacterium
GAAAGGAAGACCTCGACACGCTCGAGGCGCGTTGCGTCGGCGTGGGCTATCACGAGCAGGTGACCGTCGCGCCGGGAATCACCGTCATGCTGCACGACGCGGGCCACGTGCTCGGGTCGGCGTTCGTGTCGATCGAGGCCGAGGGAAAGCGCGTCGTGTTCTCGGGAGACGTCGGAAACGACAACGTGCCGATTCTCCCGCAGACCGAGGCAATCTCGCAGGCCGACGTGGTGGTGTGCGAGGCGACGTACGGCCACCGCGTGCACGAGCCGCCGACGGAACGCGCGTCGAAGCTTCGTGCCGCCGTGGAGGATACGCTCAAGAAGGGTGGCGTGCTGATGATTCCCGCGTTCTCGATCGAGCGAACGCAGGAGTTGCTCTATGAACTCGACCTGATGCTGCGCGACCTCAAGACGTCCGCGCCGATATTCTTGGATTCGCCGATGGCGATTCGCGCCACGGAGGTCTATCGCCATTTTAAGGAATACCTTCGTTTCGACTCGCCGATCCTCGAGGAAGAGGACCGTGACTTCTTCTCGTTCCCGAACCTGCATGAGACGCTCAAGGTGGACGAGTCGAAGGCGATCAACGACGCGAAGAACCCGAAGATCATCATCGCCGGCTCCGGCATGATGTCCGGCGGCCGCATCATGCACCATCTCATGCGCTATTTGCCGGACGCGAACTCGTCGCTCCTCGTCATCGGTTACCAAGCCGTCGGCACGCTCGGTCGGCGCCTGTACGAGGGCGCGAAGGAGGTGACGATCTTCGGCCAGAAGATTGAGGTTCGCGCCGGCCTCGCCGCCATCGGCGCCTTCTCGGCTCACGCGGACATGAACAAACTGACGCGCTGGCTTCAGCCCGAGGACGGCAAGCTTCCGAAGCAGATCTTTCTCGTCCATGGCGACCCGGAGGCGAAGGAGCTGTTCGCCACGCACCTGCGCCATGAGTTGAAGACGGACGTGGTCATTCCGGAGTTCCAATCGAGTCACGAAATCTAGCGCGCGTCGGCCTCTCGGGGCCGACGTTTCGTTTGACGTTGGATTCGTCCGGGCGTACCGTCGAATGGTGCCGCGGAATGGGCCGTGGCTTCAAACGCCGGAGGTCGCATGCGTGTCTCGCTTGTTGGCGGGCGTCGACTGGATTGGGACGAGGTCCTTTACGAGATTCCCGTGGTCGGACGTGATTTCGAGGTTCTGCTGCTCGGCGCCGACTTCGACCTGCTGCGCGGTCCCATGGGATCATTCGCGCGCGTGGGCGATGATCTCCACGTTCGACCGGAGCTGCTCGTTCGTCGTCGGCCGGGAAGACCGGTGCAATTCGTCACGTCGCTTGCGGAATCGGACGCGCTTCGGATCAGCCTGATCGCGAATCGCGCCGTGCGTCTGCCCGACGCTTCCGTTGTCATCGTCGATGCGTCCTCCGCGCCGGCTTACCGCCTGTGCGCGCCTGACGACCGCGTCCTCGACTCGCCCGCCTACGGGTTGGCCCTCTCGGAATGATCGGGGTCCTCTGACCCGTCTCTGCGCCAATTCGGCGCTTTTTTCCTATCTCGACGGAATCGACCGTTTCGGATAGGATACCCACGTTATGGCCGACCAGAAGCACATCCGGAACTTTTGCATCATCGCGCACATCGACCACGGGAAATCCACGCTTGCGGATCGTCTTTTGGAACTGACCGGGACGGTCGAGAAGCGCAAGATGAAGGAACAGCTCCTCGACTCCATGGAATTGGAGCGCGAGAAGGGAATCACCATCAAGCTCGCGCCGGCGCGCATGGAGTACAAGGGGAACACGCTCAACCTCATCGATACGCCGGGACACGTGGACTTCACGTACGAGGTTTCGCGTTCGCTCGCCGCCGTCGAGGGCGCGGTGCTTCTCGTCGACTCGACGCAGGGCGTGCAGGCGCAGACGATCGGCAACCTGTATCTCGCGATGGGCGAGGACCTCACGATCATTCCGGTACTCAACAAGATCGACCTGCCGAACGCCGACATCCCGCGCCGCACGGAGGAACTCGTGAAGCTGCTCGGGTGCGACCCGTCGGAAGTGCTGCACGTGTCCGGAAAAACCGGGCTCGGGGTCGCGGAACTGCTCGACGCCATCGTCGATCGCATCCCGCCGCCGAGCGGCGACGTGGAGG
>DAISXX010000158.1:0-2134 GCA_036825695.1 Patescibacteria group bacterium
GCCCCCCCCGCCGTACTCACTCGGTCCGGACTGTCGCCGGCCTCTCGCTCCGTGCGTCGGGGACCCTGGCCCTGCGCCCCCATTGCCGCCTCGGGAAGAATTTTCGCGATGGCGAGTGCGGCGAACGCCGACGCGAGGGTGATCAGCATGTGGCCCTGCGTGTCGATGGAGAGAAAATACGTGTTGTACGCGAACGCGAGCGAGCCGACGAACGCGGCGAGGCGCGACGTCACGAGGGTGCGCGCGAGGCGGTAGCCGGCGTACGGCAGCAGCAGCATGAGCGGCCAGAATACGAGCAGCTTGTCGGCCACCGACGAGCTTCCGCCGATCACGAACGCCACGACGCCCTGCGCGAACGCGTACGGCGCGCGCCAGAGAACGAGGTTCGGGGACCCGAACCCGTGGTCGGCATCCCAAGCGCTCGGGACGAGATACGAACGCAGGAGCTCGGCCGACTGGTACGACCAATCGCCATGTACGAACGTCCCGAAATTCAGCCAACGCCAATACGCGGCGAGCGCGAGGAGCGCGCCGACGAGGAGCGGCCAGCGGCGTTTGAGGAAGGCGCGCATACGCTAGAGCAGGAAATGGCGAAAGCGGATCGACCCGCGGACGTGCGCGAAGACGAAGTACGGAACGTACGCGACGGCCGCGACGAGCGTGCGGAGGCGGTCGGCGAGCGGGATCTCGATCGGGGTTCCGGCGGGGCGGTACATGACGCACCGGCGATAGCCGGAAACGAGAAACCACTCGACGAGGACCGTCGCGACGAGCAGCAGCGGCACGACCAGGACGGGAAACCCGAGCGCGCCGACGAGAACGGCGAGCGCCGCGACGCACGTGACGGTCGCGGGAGATACGCGCCCGAACAGCGTCGGGCGGAACAGCGGATGGAAGCTTGAAAAGGCGGCGCGGCCGAACCGTTTCACGAGCAGCACCTCGTTGCCGCGCCAAAGCGTGCGGCGCAAGACCGAACGGAGCGGCATGCGGCGGGCCGGGTGCCAGACGCGCATGGCGGGGACGTCGGCCATCGCGAATCCGCGCGCCGCGGCATCCATCACGAACTGCGTGTCCTCGCCGTAGACCCCCTCGTAGTCGGTGGAAAACCGCACGTCGCCGATCCGCTCGCGGTCGAACGCCAGGTTCGCCGTGATGCCGCGCTGACCGGCCGGCGACATCTTCCACGGGAAGATCACGGCCTCGTCACACCATGTCTCTCCCGAGACGATCGCGTTCCCCTGCCCGATCACGGCCTCGCGCGCGGCCTCGACCCATCCCGCGTCCACCACGCAGTCCGCGTCCGTGAACGCGATCACGCGACCGCGCGCCACGGCGAGCGCGTCATTGCGCGCGACGGCCGCGCCGCAGCCCTTCGATCGGTCGCGCACGACGACGCGCAGCGGCAGGCGCGGCGCGAACTCCGCCAACGCGGCGGCCGTGTCGTCGGTCGAGCCGTCGTCCGCGACGACGATCTCGACGCGCTCGCGGTCGAAGCGCGCGGCCTCAAGCGAGCGCAGCGTCTCGCGCAGCGTCGTGGCGGAATTGTAGGTCGGAATAATGACGCTCACGTCTGGGTTCATACGATCTTGTTCACCGCGCGCCTGTAAACGGCAAACCGCGCCTCCGGAGAAAATCGTTTGAGCGTCACCTGCGCGTCGTCGAACACGGCGCGCGGCCCGGCCGCGCGCATCTTCGCGTACAGCGCGTCGACCGCGGGAAGGATCGCGTCCGGCTCGAGCGAATCGACGAGCGCGTGGAACGCGAACGGGCCGATTTTCTCCGGGATGCCGCCGCGGTTCATGCCCACCACAGGCACACCGAACGCGTACGCCTCAAGCGCGACGTTTCCGCCGGCCTCCTCCCAGCGCGACGGCAGCAAGAATAGATCCGCGCGCGCATAATATTCCCAAAGCTCCGGCTTCTTTACCCAGCCCGCGTAAGTCACGACCGGCGTCTCTCGCGCAAGCGCCTCCAGTTCGTCACGGATCGCCTTGTCGCCGTCGCCGACCACGGTCACGCGATACCAATCCTCGAGCCCGAGCGCGACGACGCGCCGTACGAGCGCGATCACCGCGTCGAATCCCTTGTCGCGTTCCAGCCGCCCGACGCACAGAATCCGCATCGGCCCCTCGTA
>DAISXX010000159.1:0-2133 GCA_036825695.1 Patescibacteria group bacterium
GTAACCATGTCCTGCGTCTCCTCCGGAACCGGCGCGGATGCCACGGCCGAGCTCGCGGTAAACTTGGTAAGAAAGGAAAGGTCGGCGGACGCGATGTCACCAGACTGGATGAGCGACGCGAAGTGGTAGACGCGCCAGGCGAAGACGCACAGCAACGCCAAGACAAGCACCGTCACCACCGCGGTGACGGCTCGACGGCGCCGATACACGGACAGATCTTCGAGGTTGATAGCCATACGAACAAAAAAAGTATATCATAGGAAGGTGCGTTGACGAAAAACGTGTATTCTGATAGTTTCTTGGCACTCATATGAATACCGATCTCATCATCTCGATTTCCCAAATGGTGCTCGCCGTCCTGCTCGTCGCCTGCATTTTGCTCCAGGCGCGCGGCACGGGCCTCGGCGCGTCGTTCGGCGGCGAAGGCAACGTGTACCGCACCAAGCGCGGCGTCGAAAAGCGCCTGTTCCAGGCGACCGTCGTGATCGCCATCCTTTTCTTCGGCGTGTCGCTCGCGAACGTGCTCGCGTAAGAAGAAGTCGTTGAGTCATTAAGTGACTGAGTGGTTGAGTGAAGGAACGTCTTTTTAAAAGTCTTCCGACACTCAACGACTCAACGACTCAATCACTTTTCGACTTCCACTGTGCTGAACCCATTCAAAAAGCTCGCCTCCCCGAAGGATCTCGCGTTCCGACAGGTTTTGTCTGCCACCAAAAAGGCAGGGCTCCCGTCCTGGCAGCAATGGAAGCAACTCCCGCGCGTGCTTTCGCTCGCCGAACGCAAGGTTCTTCTTTCGGCACTTTCCCTCTGCGTCGTTTCCCTCATCTCCCTCTCTTCCTGGTACGTGGTCACGCACCGCATGGACATCCCGGCGGTCGGCGGCGACTACACCGAGGCGCTCATCGGCGAGCCGCGATTCATCAACCCCATCTATTCCTCCGCCTCCGACGTGGACGCGGACCTGACGCGGCTCGTGTATTCCGGCCTGATGAGATGGAATCCGTCCGCGGGACTCGCGAACGACCTCGCTTCCGACGTACAGGTGTCCGAGGACGGAAAGACCTACACCGTGAAGATCCGCGACGACGCGAAATTCCACAATGGCGACCAGGTTCGGGCACGCGACGTCATCTTCACCATCGACGCGATCCAAGATCCGCAGTACCACTCCCCACTCGCGGTCAGCTTCCAGGGCGTGGCCGTCTCGCAGGTGGACGACACCACGGTCCAATTCGCGCTCGAAGAACCGTTCGCGCCGTTCCTTTCCACGCTCACCGTCGGCATCCTGCCGGCGAACGTCTGGGGCGATATCTCGCCGCGAAACGCCCTGCTCGCCAGCCGCAACCTCGAGCCGATCGGCAGCGGTCCGTACAAGTTCGCCGAGTTCGCCAAGGACAAGACCGGCACCATCCTTTCCTACACGCTCAAGCGCAACGCCGATTACTACAACGACCAAGCGCACATCGAACGGATCACGTTCAAGTTTTACGGCAGCGCGACCGAGGCGGCGCGCGCGCTTGAGAACCGCAACGTCGAGGGAACGAGCTTCGTCCCGTCGGACCTCGAGACCGAGGTCGGCAACGTCCGCTCCGCGACCGTGCTCCATCCGGAACTGGCGCGCGAGGTAGCGCTCTACTTCAACCAGTCCGCGTCCGACGCGCTGAAGGACAAGGCGGTGCGCACGGCCATCGCGCAGGCGGTCGACAAGGCCGCCGTGATCAACGCCGCCGTGGGCGGACACGGGCGCCCCATCGAGGCGCCGATTCTCCCGGGTTCGCTCGGCGAGCACCCGGACGTCGCGAAGATCGCGTTCGACGTGTCGGCCGCGCAAAAAACTCTGGAGGACGCCGGATACAAACTGCCAGAAGGCGGAACGGTCCGTACGCTCAAAAAGGCACCGGGCGGAGACCTGCCGAACGAACTGTCCGTCACCATCACCACCGTAAAGAACGCCGAGTTCGTCCAGGCCGCAGAAGCGATCGCGTCCGAACTCGCGGTCGTGGGCATAAAAGCGGACGTGAACGCGGTCGAGAACGGCTCGTTCTTCGCCACGGTCATCGAGCCGCACGCCTACCAGATTCTCCTGACCGGAACCCTGCTCGGCGTCGACCCGGACCCGTACCCGTTCCCGCA
>DAISXX010000160.1:0-2023 GCA_036825695.1 Patescibacteria group bacterium
TCCTTGTTCTGTCCCTTCATCTCGTTTGCCACGCCTTCCCGCACCGTGTCCATGTCGAACAGGACGCGGTAGCCGACGACGCCGGCCGTGACGAGAAGGCCGACGACGCCGCCGAAGAGCGGGATCGCCGGGTGCACCATCACGGTCGCGGAAGCGAAGGCCGCCAGACTCCCGAGAAACGGGACGACGACGACCGGCTTCCCGAACAGGTTCACGAGGATCCTGATCCGAAGTTCGTCTGCCATGGTGTCCCTCCTAGTAAGGCTGCTGCATGAGGGCAAAGGAAACCGTCTGCGCGCTGCCCTGGTTGCCCGAGGGCTTCACGCCGACCGCCCGCACGCGGTTCTGGCTGATGCCATGCGCCGTGAGGTAGTCCTTCGCCGTGTCCGCGCGCGCCTGAGCGAGCGCAAGGTTGGCTTCCGGATCCCCGTCGGCGCGGGCATGGCCCACGACCGTGATGTAGTTGCTCCGCCAGGAGTGGAGGCGCGTCACGAGACCGTCGAGGTCGCGCTGCCCCTGCTGGTCGAGCTCCGAGCTGCCGCGACGGAAGCTGATGGGCTCCACGCGCGCGTCACCCACCACGATCATCTTCCTCCACTCCTCCTCGGTGAGCGGCTTCTGGTCCTCGGTGCCGCGGATGGCATCGAGGTCGCCGTCGTCGAGGCCCGGAACCGCGTTCTGCGCGGCACCCGGGTTGAAGGAATCGGCCTGCATCTGCGCGAAGACGGTCTTCGCGTGAAACAGGGTCGAGTAGTCCCCGTCGAACGGATCCTTGGCGATCGCGCCCGTGTCCTTCAGGACCCGCACCACCTTGGCGATAATGTCGGTCCAGTTGGACAGGCCGCGGGTCGCGGTCGGCGGAAGCAGGTCGAACCGGGCGAAGTTCTCCTGGACGTTGGTCCAGCGAATTCCCCGCGCGACGTCCGCCGCCTTGGCGTCCGTGAGCTTGTCCGCCTTCGTTGCCTTCGCGTCCGCGACCAGGAGCGCGGTGAGCGCGGCCGGGTCGCGGCTGAAGCGGTGGTTCGCGCGCTGCTCGGCCATCGCGACGGCCCGGACCACGTCCGGGTGCTCCGCAAGGAATTCGCGGCGCGCGACGAGCACGTCCACGACGTACTCGCTCACCTTGCTCGTGTCGTACACAAGGTACGCTCCGGGCTCGGCGAGGAGCTGCTGCAGACCGGGCTCCCAGGTGCAGTACAGATGCGTGGGATCGGTGTCGACCCGGAAGTCGTTGTACACGGCCGCCGAGGTCTTCTCGTCCACGAACCAGCCTTCGCCGAGGTTGCCAAACGACAGCTCCGACCGGATCACCCGCGCGAGGAACTCGCTCGGGCTGCCGGCCACGCCGTAGAACTTGGTCCCCGGGGTGTCGAGCGTCGCGGGCGGCTTGCCGTCGGCGCCGAAGTGCGCCACGCAGCCGTCCGCGCCCACGCTCTCGTCGATCCCCATCACGATGGTTCCGGGGAACGATCCGAAGTCGGCGCCCGCCTTCACGTACGTGTCGATCGTGAACACCGCGAGGTTCGCTTCGCCGCTTTTCAGCGCGGCGACGCGCTTCGCGTAGTCCGCGCCGTCGTCCGTGAACTCGAGCTTGATGCCCTGCGCCTTCAGGTCGGCGCGGACGTCGTCGCTTCGCAGCGGCGCATAGCCCGAGAAATTGTCGTTCGCGATCTTCGCGACCATCTTGTACTGCGCGTCCGCCCCCGTGGCGTCCACGAGCTCCGAATGGAGCAGCGGGCTCACGAGGAAGTGGTACGCGCCGAGCCCGATGACAAGGAGGACGGTGATGAGTCCTCCGAGAAACAACACGCGCATGCTGCGCTGGGTATTGACTTCGGCCATGGGAAAGATCTCCGTTTCCTTTTCGACTGGCCGCACCACCGGGATGGTGATGCGTCCGGGAAAAAGCCCCACTTCGTTCCGCGGGTAGCGGAACTACGTGAGGGAGCGACGGCGCGCGATGGCCGCGAGGGCCAGCAGCGCGCCGACGAGGGAGGACGGGCCGGATCCGGACGACGAGCAG
>DAISXX010000161.1:0-1969 GCA_036825695.1 Patescibacteria group bacterium
GGGGCGCCGGCGCCAGGAGGAGCGGAAGGGCGAGAGCCCGTCCGTGGCGGGCCGGACCCTCCAGAACGGTCCCGTCCGGTCGCACACCGGCGAGTACGACGAACGCCGCCAGCCGGTCTACACGACCGTGCAGTGGAAGTCGGCGTACACCGAGCCGGAGCGCGTCGCGCTGCTCGCGGAGCTGCGCGCCGAGTGCGAGGGGCTCAACGAGCTCCTCGAGGAGGCCAACCACCGCACGACGGTGGAGGTCGACCTCCCGTAGCCGCATCCTTTTGGGGAACGCGGCGTCGGAAGCGGGTGGCCAACCGAACCGTGAGCGACTTCGGTCGCGAACGGAACGGGAAGGCCGGCGGGAAAGAGCATCCCTCCGGGGACGCTCACGACCATGGCGAAAGCCATGATCTACATGAAGCCGCCGATAGCGACAGCGGAGATAGGGTTCAGGGTTTACCAAAACTCAGAATTCAATTCTCACGACTGAAGCGTAAGCACTCAAGGCTTGTGTACCCCGCCCTCGCGGAAGACGCCGCCGACCCCTCTTGGGACGGCTACGGCGCTCGCGCCGGGGGACGACGACACTGCCGAGCACGTTCTGTGTTCGGCCACTCCCTTCTCTCGCCGAGACGATCTCGACGACGGAAGGGAGAACCAAGCAATGAGCGTTGAATTTGAAAACGGCGAAGGGACCAGCCTCTCAACCGGCTACGTAAAACGGAAATTCCGTCGTGGGAACGGTTCCATCATCGACGGATTCGAGATGCGGCGCGAAGCCGAGACGGGAAGGATCATCGTCACCCCATACACCATCGTCAAGCGCAAACACCACGAAACGACCCACACGAAGGGGGCGCAGATCACCTACACGGACATGATGCGCGTCCTGGCATGCCGCCGAGAAGACCTGCGGGCGAAGCGCCGCAAGCTCGAACACGAAATCGAGTCGATCGAGGGAACGATCGCCGCCTTCACGGAAATGGCGACGGAGTGGGCGGTCAAACGCCCGGGCTAAACTCCCGATTCGAAGGAACCGTTTCTGACGAGCCCCGCCAGCTCGTCGCCTCCCTTTTTTTCACGACGCGCCCGGCTCTAAGAGCCGGGGAGATCGTCGCGGACGGAAGGGAGGAACCGTCATGCCGCACCGTCACCCCAGGTACACCCTCGTCCGGCTGGTTGCCCTCGAAGAACTTCTCGGCGGAATCGTCCCGAAGCTGCGCCTGCAGTTTCGCGGAGCGCGCGTTCATGAGGGCGAACGCGTCCTCATGAACGGAACGCTCGGCGAGGCCGCCGCGCACGCCCGTGCTGCGTTCGGCGAAGACGCGGCGCAGGACGTCATGGACCAAGCCGTCGCGCTTCAGCGCGGCGACGTCTCCTAGCCGACGTTTCCCGACGACATCCATTTCGCCCCATCTCTTTCAACGAATCAGTCATAACCGGAGAGGAGGTTAGCATGGACACGACAGCGTTCGACGAATCCGTCGCGCACACGCTCGACGAGCAGGCGGCCGCCATGGCCGGCCAGAACGACGCCCAATCGGACGTCTGGCTCGTGCTCGAAGGCGACTTCGGCGGGCAGGTCTACCTGACGATCCCGTGGAAGTGCCTCGGACCCAACGCGCGCGTCGGCCAGCTCCTGCGTGAGATGGACGTGCTCGCGTGGAAGACGAACGCCTTCGACGGCGCGTCCGCCAAACTCCAGTGCGCCCGATCCTTCGAGGACATCGCACGGGTCGCGGCGGAAACCGGAACCACGCGCGAGGAACTCGCGGCGGCCCACGGCTACGCCTCGTGGGACGCGTTCGTCGCCGAAAACCGCCTGTTCGTTTCGGGCGGTATGGGCGGGGGATGGCTCGTTGATAACGGCCTGTGGTTGCACGAGGAGTTCCTCGGCATCGACCGCGTGCCGGAATCGCTCCAACCGCTCCTCGACGACCTGCGCGGCGCGACCGCCGAACAGGTCCGCGCGATGGAC
>DAISXX010000162.1:0-1960 GCA_036825695.1 Patescibacteria group bacterium
CGCACGATCGTTCACGAGCGCCGACGGGACCACGTGGGCGGCGGGCGACGTCGCGCTGACCGCGGACGACGCGACGACGCTCGGCACCGGCTTTCTGCAGGACGTGGCCGTGGCGAAGCTCGCGGACGGGACGTGGTTCATGGCGTACGTGTCCGGGATGCCGACCGAATAATCCCGTATGGCAAAGCCATCCAAGATCAAGAACGACAAATATAAAAAAGCGCGCGGCGGATGGTCGCGCGTGCTCGAGGTTTCATGCGCGAAGTGCGGCGCGGCGGTCGCGCGGTATCAGAAGGACGGGCCGGGAATGTTGAAGCGGATGTATCTCGATCGTTTCGAGGGTACGCCGCCGACGGATACGTTCGTCTGCCCGGGTTGCAAGGAGTTGCTCGGCGTTGCGATGACGTATAAGAAAGAAAACCGCCCCGCGATTCGCCTGTTCGTCGGCGCGGTGGCGAAACAGATCGTGAAGGCATGATATGAACCACGTGAGAGCGCCACAACCGTATTCGACCGACGCGCCGATCGTGTTTCTCGCGGGTTCCATTGAGATGGGCGCCGCGCGGCCGTGGCAGGACGAGGTCGTCGCGTCGCTCGCGGACCTCGACGTGACCGTGCTCAACCCGCGACGACAGAACTGGGATCCGTTCTGGCAGCAGCATCCGGACAATCCGGAGTTTCGTGAGCAGGTGGAATGGGAGCTCGACGGCCTCCAGCGCGCCAACCTCATCCTCATGTACTTCGATCCGGATACCAAAAGTCCGGTCAGCATGATGGAGCTCGGCCTGTTCCACGGTCGAAATCTCATCGTGTGCTGTCCGGACGGGTTTTGGCGAAAGGGAAACGTTTCAATCGTCTGCGAGCGGTTTGGGATTACGCTGTGCCGCCAACTTCCGGAGCTGGTCGAGGCGGCGCGGACGTTTCTTTCTTGAGCGCGGCGATTTCCTGGGTCGTGAGCGCGCGGTGCTTGCCTTCCTGGAGGTTGCCGAGCAGGAGGCTCATGACGCGGACGCGTTGGAGCCGCGTGACCGCGTAGCCGAGCTCGTCGCACATGCGGCGGATCTGGCGGTTGCGGCCCTCGCGCAGGGGGATGGAAAATTCGCGGCTTCCGAGGCGCTTCACCTTCGCGGGAAGCGTCTTTTTTTCGTCGAGCATCACGCCCTCGGCCAGCACGCGCAAATGCGCGTCGCCAATCGGCTTGTCCACGGTGACCTCGTACTCCTTGTCGTGCTCGTAGCGCGGGTGGGTGAGCTTGAGGGCGAGGTCGCCGTCGTTGGTCATGAGGAGGAGGCCGCACGAGGCGACGTCGAGGCGGCCGACCGGGAACACGCGGTTCGCGCGGGGCACGAGGTCCATCACCGTGTTGTCGCTGTTGCGGTCGGTGGTGGTGATGTAGCCCGGCGGCTTGTTGAGCAGGAGGTAGATTTTTTCCGGGGCCGTGGCGCGCGGGCGGCGGCCGAGCACTTCCACGCGGTCGGTTTCCTCCACTTGGTCGCCGAGGTTGGCACGCTTGCCGTTCACGAACACCGAGCCGGCGCGCAGGAGGCGGTCGGCTTCGCGGCGCGAGCAGTAACCGTGCTCGCCCAGGTATTTGTTGATGCGCGTTGCCATAGGCCGGGATGATAGCATGAAACAAAGAAAAAAGCCACCGTGTGGGGTGGCTACTTGAGGGTGAGCCCTTTGGCCGAGGTGCAGCCTTCGAGCTTGCCGCCTTTGATGGGGACGAGCTCGGCGGCGAGCCAGGTGGCGTCCGGGCAGGTGACGACGGTCTTGCCGCCCGACGCCGCGCCGAGCGTACAGCGCGCCGTGCAGCTGCCGTTCGACACCGCGACTGAGTTCGGCACGTAGACGGCCGGCGCGGTCGTGGCGACGGCCTTGGCCGCGGTCGGCGGGGTGGCCTTGGGCGTGGCAGGTGCCTCGGGCGCCGGCTCTTTTACACATCTCCGAGCCCACGAGACGG
>DAISXX010000163.1:0-1953 GCA_036825695.1 Patescibacteria group bacterium
CACTCGTCCAGTCCGGCGGACTTCGGGTCTGCCAGGGCAGCGAGGACCTTCCTTCCCGTGGGGATGGCACTGACGCCGTTGGCCCGGCCGTGCCGGAGCACCAGGGCGATCTCCTCGAGGGCGGGCTGCTCGGACCCTTCGACGGTCTTCGTCCACCAGGGGTGGAGCGTGACGATCGCGGCCATCATGCCCTCCCGAGTGGAGGGAATGTTGCGTCCGTCGACGTCGACGAACGTCTTCTCGGCAAGGTGGCCGAGCCGGGGGTCGTCGCCCCAGATGAGCACGAACTCCCGGTTCTCCGGATCGAGGACGCGTCCGTTGCACACCGGGCATTGGTGCTCGGTAGAGAGGAAGACGAATTCCGTCGGACCCGTGAACTGTGCGGCCAGGTGGCCGTTGGCGCACAGGGGCTGCATGATGCGCAGTCTGCCCAGGCACTCGGCGAGCGCCTGGGCTTCTGCCGACGAAACGCCCGCACGGCCGATGGCTTTGATCTGAGCCTTCAGCTCCGCCGCGTCGACGCGGCGGAGCCCGCCGTACGTGGCACGTCCCGCGCGGCCGTACACCTCCACGACGATGTTCGCGGCCGTCTCCTCTGGGATCTCGGGTCCGTCATCTTCGGGTCCCCTCACAAACCGCGCGATCAGACCGGCGAGGCCGGCGTGGTGGCGGCGGAGAAGTGCCGATGACTCCCAACCTTCTGGCGTTCCGTTCATTTTGTTCTGCTCCTAAAACTTCGAGGTCACGCAATCTTGGGTTGGTGGGTCCGATTTTCCCACATGTCCCTTGAAAGCGGCGTTCTGGCGCCAGGAAAAGCGACAAGACGCCGATTTCAAATCGGGACGAAATATATCAGAAATTTTCGAAAATGTCAAGATTCGGGCCGAAACAAAAAGGACGCCCGTCATGCGTCTTGCGCAACGGCCGTCAGGGCGAGATTGAGGTATTCGACGAGGGTCAGGTCGGGAGGCGGCTCGGCGCGGTAGAGGGCCACGGCCTCGGCGCCGGTGGCGAGGACGTGGTCGGCGTGGGCGTCCGTGTCGCAGAGCGCGACGAGGACGTCCGGCGCGAGCGCGTCTTCTCGCAGGAGCGCGCGGAAGATGTCGGTCCAGTCTTCCGGATAGACGCCTGCGAATTCGGCGAGCTCCTCGAACGGGACGTTCGACTTCGCGGCGTGGTAGCACGCCCAGAGCATGTGGCCGCTCCAACGCACGATCTCGTCCATCTCCTCGGCGTCGACCTCGCGGCCTTCCTCGTTCTCGACGCGCTCGGCGTGCTCGTTCGTACAGCGGTAGAGCAGGTCCATCGCGTTCGCGAGCGTGTCGGGATTCTTCGACCACTCCCACTCCACGATCTCCTCGTCGTCGAGCTCGCCGTTGATCATCGAATCGAGATCGATCACGCGGTTCAGGAGCATCTCGTACAGGTCGTACGCGTCCTGCGCCGGGTCGCCGGTCTTTTCGCCGTCGTAGGGGATGGCGCACGCGCGCGCGACGAACCGTGCCATGTCCGTCAGGTTGTACTCGAGTCCGAGCGCCCAAACTTCGGTGGCGATGAACAGGCCGTAGAGGACGTCGTCCGGGTCCGGATGCGCGGCGGCGAGCGTCCGCGTCGCGACCGCCCAGCCTTCCGCGCGGCTCATCGTCGACCCGGTGGACGCCTCGACGGCGTATCGCTCGAGCATCTCGCGGAGCGTCACGTCCGGGTGGGTGTAGGCCGCGGCAATCTTTGCGCCTTCCTCTTGCAGCCAGTCGAACCGTTTCTGGTCGTTCGGGAATACTGCGGAACGCGATTCTTCAAAAAGCGTCGCAAGTCGCGTGGACATGTGTGCCTCCGGGGAAAACCTAGCAGGGAAGGCCGAGGCCGTCAAAGAAAAAACAGAGCCGAAGCCCTGCCGGTTGCCGATTAGCCCGAGTCGCCGCCGCCGGCGCTTCCCCCGTCGCCGCCTCCGCT
>DAISXX010000164.1:0-1905 GCA_036825695.1 Patescibacteria group bacterium
CGAACGTCGGCGGGATGCCGGAGGCCGTGGAGGACCACGTGACCGGATTGCTCGTCGATCCGAACGACCTGCGCGGCTGGGTGGAGGCCGTGATGCGCGTGGCGTACGACGACGACTTCCGCGTGAAGCTCGGCCGCGCCGCGCGCCTGGCCGCCGAAACGACGTTCCACATCAACCACCATTATTCCCGCGTCATGAGGGCGTACGACGACGCCATTGCCATCCGGGGCGGCGGGCGATAGGATGCCACCATATGGCAAACCCCTGGGAACAACCGAGCGTCGAGCGTCCGACGGAAGGGAAGCCCGAGGCGCCCAAGCACGCGTCGGAGGCGGTCCGTCGCGCGCAGGAGGCGGCCGTCCTCGCGGCACGCGAACGCGCCGAGGCGGCCGTGAGCGAGCGCGTGGACGCGCGCATGGCGTTGCAGGGCGTGATCACGTCCAAGGACATGTCCGAATACCGCGCCGCGGCCGTCGCGCTTCAGCCGCATCTCGATGCCCTGACGAGGCCGGAGCGCATGGCGTTGCTGGCGAAGTCCGACGCGATGAGTATGGGCCCGGCGGTCATGGGATCGGTCGCGGAACTCACGGCCGTGAACGTGATCGCGGAACGCGTGAGGGAATGGAAGCGGGAGGCCGCGGTAGCCGATTCGGCCGAACCGCCGAGCGTGGTCGCGCGATTTTTACGGAAGGGATTGGGCCGAAGGTAATTTTTTTACGAATATGGCGGAACGGATTCCAACGTTCGACGAACTGAGGGCCCAGGCCGGGTTGCCGCCGGAAACGGCGGAGGAACGCGAGGCCCGTAAGGCCAGGGCGATCGAGTCCAACAGGGTGGCAACCGAGCGCCTGGCCGAGGAGGCCCGGCGGCGCGAGGCCGCGCAGGCGGTCGAACGCGATCGGGTCGCGGCCATTCGTGCCGAGACCGACCGCGTCTTCGTGACGCTGCTTCGTGCGGAATCGATGCCCGACTTTCTCCGGGCGGTCGTCGCGATCGTTCCGCACACCCAGAGGTTGTCCGACACGCAGCGCGTCGAGCTGGCGAGCAAGTTCGACGCCATGGTGTCGAACAGCGCGTTCGGAACCCCGGAGGAACTGACGGCAATGAACCGACTTGCGGAAACGATCCGCGGTTGGCGCATGGGAAATGACAAGCGCAAGGCATATCCGATCGTGCGGAAGCCCGCGTCCGTCGACGCGCCGCCCGTTCCCGAACCGACTCCCGTGCGGCCGCCGAAGACCGTATGGGAGAACGTGCTCGACCTGTTCGGCTGGGGAAAGAAGCATTGACCGATTGACAACGCGGCCCGACCGGGATATGGTCGGGTCGCTTTCGTTTAGGAGGAAGCCATGTCTGAGGAAAGGAAACGCGTTATGATCTGGGGCGGCTCGCGCGGCCTGGGCAAGCGGCTCGCGATGGAGTCCGTCCGTCGCGGCCATCTCACGTGGATCACGGGACGCAATCCCGAGATGGCGATGCGGGATTCGGACCTCGCAGGCGTCGCGAAGTGTGACCGCGCGGATTTCGCGGCGGTCCCGTCCGGCAGCGTGGACCGCGGCTTCTTCGGCCGCGATTTCCACGCGCATTCACTCAACGCCGACATTTTGTTCTGGGTCGCCGGCCACTGGTTGCGCAAGCCGTTCTGGGAGTGCACGCCGGAGGAGATCCAGCGTCTGATGAGCGTGCATCTCCTGGTTCCGATGCTGCGGCTTCGGGAAACGATCGCACGGCGAAACGACGACGGTTTTCCGCCGCATCTCGTCGTGATCTCGTCCTCGTCCGCCTGGAAGGGCCGCGACGACGGGCAGGCCGCGTACGGCGCGGTGCAGGCGGCCAAGGTGCAGTTCGCGCGCAACCTGCACGCCGAGCTGGGCCGTCGGTTCACCGAGGTTCGCACCACCATCG
>DAISXX010000165.1:0-1894 GCA_036825695.1 Patescibacteria group bacterium
ACTCGTTCACGGTCATCGCGCCGCTCAGAAATTCGAACCAGCGCTGCCGCTTCCAAAGCGCGGACGCGTCGCCGATCCAGCGCGGCGACGCGCGGTTGTGCGGAACCTCGACGTCGGCCGCCTGCATGAGCGCGCCGGCAACGACCAGCACCACGAACCCGATCAGCATGAGCGTCACGTACGCCCACGCGATCCCTCCCGACATCGCGGCAAGATAGTGGCCGATCAGCAGCGGCGCGACGATTCCCGCCACCGTGTTCTGCGTCGCTTCCACGCTCAAGAACCGCAGCCGGTCGCACCGCTCGGTGGCACACAGCGTGATCAGGTTCCGGTTCCCCCAATACAGCCCCATCGGCAGACCGAGGAACAATCCGAACGCGGCGATGGCAAACATCGAGGTCGGCGCGATGACGGTCAACAAAAGCGGCGCAATTCCCTGCAGCAGGCACCCCGCGAAAAACAACTTCTTGTGCCCGAACCGATGGAGCAGCCCGGAGTTGATAAAAAATCCAAGCGGCACACCCACGTACATCCCGACGTTGTACACGGCGATGTCGACCGGACTCCCCGAGGTGCGCCACAAGAACGTATTGGTAAACGTGCTGAAGATCGGCCAGGCGACGATGAACAACAGGAATGACAGCAGGATGCGGCGTTCGTTTTTGGAAAGGGAGTTCGGTGCGGTCATACGGTGATATTTCGAGAATGATACACCTATCCCTTGATTTCGTCCCAGAAATTTCCTATACTCAACCCGTTGAAAGTAAAACCGATCGGGGGTCGTCTAATGGCAGGACAGCAGCCTTTGAAGCTGTGAATGATGGTTCGATCCCATCCCCCCGAACCAGAAAACGACTTGGCGAAAGCCAGGTCGTTTTCTTTGTCGTCGATCGATTTATTCGTTGAAATTCGCCGCCGTGTACACCATGAGATACGTGCCGTCGTCGAGCATAGAAACAGCGGGATCGGCACCTGGCGCGCGGGAACCTGCGTCCATCGTCCATGTCTCGCCGTCCGCGGATGAGGCGGAAACGACGGATCCCTGCCCGGTTCCATAGAAACGAAGCCCTTCCCCGACGGGAACGACCTGCCCGAGAAAATCCATGGGAAGCGAGATGTCGTCCGAGAGCGCGAACGTCAGACCGTCGCTCGACGTGGAATGATAGTTGTCGTCGCTCTTATCCTGCCAGCTGTAATGGTGCCAGACGCCGTTAAAGAACGTCACGGCCGGATCAAGTAGGAACGAACCCGGAACCGACAGCGCGGGCGTCGCCTGCGTCACGAACGTCGCGGCGATGTCTCCCTCGCCCTGCACGGCCACGTAGAGCTCCGCGCTTTTCTTTCCCTTGGCGTGATACGTGAAGTACAGCCGCAACGATCCGTCTTCCGCGCGCACGAGCGTCGGGTCCATCGGCTTCAGGTTCGGACCGGCCGGCGTAGGAATCCAGGACAACGTCACCGCCTTCGTCGGGCTCCACGTGGCGCCGTCGTCGTCGGAAACGGAGTAAGCGATCACGTCGAACAGGTCGCGGGACTCGGACGAGAAGTACTGGTAGGTCAGGATCAGTTTGTCGTCCGGAAGACGCAGCAGGTTCGGAACGCCGGCTTGTTCCAAGACGAGCGTTTTTCCGCTGAACGCGAGTCCGTCCGACGAGCTCGTTTGATACAGTGCCCCGTCCCATGGTCCGCGCGTGTCCGGGACCCAAGATCCTGGCTCATCGGGAGTGGTCGCCTGGGTGTTGGCAGTCGGAGTCGCGGTGGGCGCCACCGCGACCGACGAGGCCGGTTCCGGCACCGTGGAGCGACAACCCGCGCCCACGAGCGCGAGCGCGCAAAACGCGACGGCGGAAGCGGCGAACAGGCGTTTGGCCATACGGGCGCGTTAGCGCAAAAG
>DAISXX010000166.1:0-1851 GCA_036825695.1 Patescibacteria group bacterium
GCGGAGGGCTCGACGAGGAGAACCTGTACCCGTCGCAGCGCCGCGCGCTCGCCTCGCAGATCGTCGCGCACGGCGGCGCCGTCATCTCCGAATTCCCCGTCGGCACGCACGTCACGAAACAAAACTTTCCGTTCCGCAACCGCGTCATCGCCGGATTGTCGCACGGCACGCTGGTGATCGAGGCGAAGGCGACGAGCGGATCGTTGATCACGGCGCGAGCGGCGATGGAAGCGGGCCGCGACGTGTTCTGCGTGCCCGGATCGATCTACTCCGAGCTCTCGGAAGGACCGAACAACTTGATCAAGACCGGCGCAATTCCCGTCACGACTCCCGCGGACGTACTGTCGCGACTCGGCCTCGAGGTCCGCGAAACAAAACCCGACTACGTTCCCGGCAGCGCGGAGGAAAAGACGATCTACAATTCCCTCTCGCGCGAAGCGATGCACGCGGACGAGATCACCGCAAAGACGGGCCTCGCACCGTCGGTCGTGACCTCGACGCTGACGCTCATGGAGATGAAGGGATCCACGCGGCATCTGGGCGGACTGTATTACGTGCGCGGCTAGGCGGCTTTTGACAAAACCATCAACGCACGGCATTATCTCTTGCATGTCTCACCATCTCGTCATCGTCGAGTCTCCGACGAAGGCAAAAACGATTGGGAAGTTTTTGGGGAAGGATTACAAAGTCCTTTCCTCGTTCGGTCATATCCGCGACTTGCCGCAGAAGAAAACCGGCGTCGACGTGAAGAAGCACTTCAAGCCGACGTACGAGGTTCCGGACAAGGCGAAGGAGCACGTGAAGGAATTGAAGGCCGCGGCGAAGGGCATCGACGACATCATCCTCGCGACCGACGAAGACCGCGAGGGAGAGGCCATCGCATGGCACATCGCGGAGACGCTCGGGCTCGACCCGGAGACCGCGAAGCGCATCACGTTCCACGAGATCACGCAGGGCGCCATCAACCACGCGCTCGAGGCGCCGCGCACCATCGACATGAACCTCGTGAACGCGCAGCAGACGCGCCGCATTCTCGACCGCCTCGTGGGCTACGAGCTGTCGCCGTTCCTCTGGGAGAAAGTGCGCCGCGGGTTGTCCGCCGGACGCGTGCAGTCCGTCGCGCTGCGCCTCGTGGTCGAGCGCGAGCGCGAGCGCTTGGCATTCAACGTCGACGAGTACTGGACCATCGACGCCGAGTTTGAGAAAGACGCGGTTGCCTTCCCGGGCGCGCTGTTTTCGATCAACGGAAAGAAGGTCGACAAGCTCGCGATCAAGACGAAGGAAGAGGCGGACGCGGTGAACGCCGCGGTGACGGGCAAGCCGTTCGCGGTCACGAACATCGAGCAAAAGGAAGTATCGAAGGCTCCGCCGGTTCCGCTTACCACGTCGGCGCTGCAGATTGAGGCCAACGGCAAGCTCGGGTTCGGAGCGAAGCAGACCATGACCATCGCGCAGAAGCTGTACGAAACCGGCCGCATCACCTACATGCGTACCGACTCCGTAAACCTCGCCAACGCGTTCCTTGATGAAACGCAGGCGTTCGTGTCGAAGAACTACGGCGCGAAGTATGCGGTCGGCTCGAAGAAATACGCCACCAAGGCGAAGGGCGCGCAGGAAGCGCACGAGGCCATCCGTCCGACCTCGGTCGAGACGACTCCCGAGTCGCTCAAGGGCACGCTCGACTCCGGCCTCTGGAAGCTCTACGATCTCATCTGGCGCCGCACCGTCGCCTCGCAGCTCCCGCCGGCCAAGGTGGAACGCACCGCGGTCGACCTCGAAGCCGCCGGGCATTCCTTCCGCGCGAACGGATCGATCGTGAAGTTCGACGGATTCATGAAGGTGTACCACTCG
>DAISXX010000167.1:0-1810 GCA_036825695.1 Patescibacteria group bacterium
GATTATCGTCGGTTGCGGCAGCGCGTATTACGCGGCGCAGATCGGCGAGTACATGCTGGAGGAGTACGCGGGCATTCCGGTCGAGGTGGAGCTCGCGAGCGAGTTCCGTTACCGCAAGCCGATCATCACGCCTCGCACCGGCGTGCTCGCCGTGTCGCAGTCCGGCGAAACCGCGGACACGCTCGCGGCGATTCGCGAGGCGAAGATGAAAGGCGCGCTGACGCTCGGCGTCGTGAACGCGGTGGGGTCGACGATCGCGCGCGAGACCGATGCCGGCGTGTACAACCATGCGGGACCGGAGATCGGCGTCGCGTCGACGAAGGCGTTCGTATCGCAGGTGACGACGTTCGCGTTGCTCACGCTGTTTCTCGGACGACAGCGGCAGATGTCCGTCGCGACGGGGAAGCGAATCGCGGATGAACTGTCGCGATTGCCGGAGCTCGTCGCGTCGGTCCTGTCACGATCGAACGAATATAAAACGCTCGCGGAGAAATACGCCGGCGCGCGCGATTTCTTTTACCTTGGTCGAAAATATTGCGCCCCGCTCGCGTTCGAGGGGGCGCTCAAGCTGAAGGAGATCGCGTACGTCCATGCCGAAGGCTACGCGGCCGGAGAGATGAAGCACGGGCCGATCGCGCTCATCGAGCCCGCGTTTCCCACGCTCGTGCTGTGCCCGGTTGATTCCGTTTACGAGAAGACGAAATCGAACGTCGAGGAAATCCGCGCCCGTCGCGGGCCGGTGATCGCGGTGACGACGGAAGGGAACGAGGACATGCGCCGGCTTGCGGACGACGTGATCTTCATTCCAAAGACGCTTGAGATGCTCACCCCGCTGCTCGCGGCCATTCCTTTGCAGCTCTTTGCCTACCACATGGCCTTGGTCCGCGGATTCGACCCGGACCGGCCTCGCAATCTTGCGAAAAGTGTCACGGTCGAATAACATTCCGCGTCTGGAGACAATCGTGAAAAAAGTACGCGTTTTCTGGGATCTCGATCTCACCCTGCTCGATACGACCGCGCTCCTGCGCCCGGTTCTTGAGCTCCTTGCGGGCACCGTCGGGTGTTCGCCCGAAGATGTCCGCCGCGCGATCGACAAACTTGATTCCGGCGGCTTCACGTGGCTCAAGCTGCTCGAGAAGATCGAGCTCCCGGCGAACCGCGTCGAGGACGCGCTTCGGTTCTGCGAGGAGCAGTATGCCCGCGCGGAGCAGTACCTTTATCCGGGCGCGCGTGAGGCGATCGCGGAACTCGATCCGATCGCCGAGCAGATCCTCGTGACGTTCGGTGATCCGACGTTCCAGCGCCGCAAGTGGAACGCGATCCCGGGTCTCCACCCGTTCTTCCGCGCCACACACTTCGTCGACGGCGTAACGCTCGGCAAGGGCGTGCTCATCGCGAGCTACGACGCGACCGGCATGCCGTCGTTCTTCGTCGACGACTCGGGCCGGTGGCATGACGATTGCGCGCGTCACGCGCCGCACGTCACGCGCGTCCTCATGCGCTTCGCCCCGCGCGAGAACGCGGAGGATGACGCCCTCGGGAACAAAAAAATCGTGCACGCGCACGACCAGGTCGTCTCGCTCATCCGTCGTCATCTCGACGGGTGAGCGTCTTTTTATTTCGGTCCGCACGGCCCCCACGTATGCAGGTTGTGGCACGTGCCCGGGCAGCTTCCGTGGCTGCGCCAGAACGCCGGGCAGCCGGCGTGCGGGGCGAGCGTCTCGCCGAGGAATTGGTCCTCGGGCGGGAGGCGGAAGTCGGCCGGGAGGTTCTCGGGGAGGATGGCGTAGAGCGCGCGGTCGTCGTCGAG
>DAISXX010000168.1:0-1808 GCA_036825695.1 Patescibacteria group bacterium
GGGCCTGATCGAGGGCGAGGAAAAGACGACGCAGAACCTTGCGACGGCCGAACGTTCCGGCGGCGTCGTCGAGCCGATCCCGATGCTGCAGTGGTTCATCGCCGTGAGCAAGGAGTTCGAGCGCCACGGCAAGACCGTGACGCTGAAGACGCTCATGCGCGACGCGGTCGAGTCCGGCAAGACGAAGATCATGCCGGAGCGGTTCGAGAAGACGTACTTCCAGTGGGCCGACAACGTGCGCGACTGGAATATCAGCCGCCAGCTTTGGTTCGGCCACCGCATCCCGGTGTGGTATCGCGGGGAAGAGATCTTCGTCGGCACGGAAGCGCCGGAAGGCGAGGGTTGGACGCAGGACCCCGACACGCTCGATACGTGGTTCTCCGCCGGCATGTGGACGTTCACCACGCTCGGCTGGCCGAATCTCGATTCCGCCGACCTGAAGACGTACCACCCAACGTCCGTCCTTGAGACGGGCTACGACATTCTGTTCTTCTGGGTGGTACGCATGGTGCTCATGACCACGTACCTCATGGACGAGGTCCCATTCAAGACTGTGTACCTGCACGGCCTGGTTCGTGACGAGCAGGGACGCAAGATGAGCAAGTCGCTCGACAACATCATCGATCCGCTCGACATGATCGCGAAGTACGGCGCCGACGCGACGCGCCTCTCGCTCGTCATCGGCTCGACGCCGGGGAACGATTCGAAGTTGTCCGAGGAAAAGATCGCGGGCTATCGTAACTTCACGAACAAGCTGTGGAACATCTCGCGCTTCGTGCTCTCGACCGCTGACGAGAACGTCGTTGCCGGAACGGAATCGAAGACGCTCGCCGACCGTTGGATCTTGTCGCGTCTCGACGCGACGCTCGCGAGCGTGACGAAGAAGCTCGCGGCGTATGAGTTCTCCGCGGCCGGGGAAGAGCTGCGCGACTTCACGTGGAACGACTTCGCGGACTGGTATTTGGAGATCGCGAAGACGCAGGATCGCGCGGCGACGGATCCGATTTTGCTGCGCATCCTCGAGACCGTCATGAAGATGTGGCACCCGTTCATGCCGTTCGTGACCGAGCAGGTGTGGTCGTCGTTCAAGGGCACGACGCTCATGGTGGAGGCGTGGCCGACGGCGATGAACGTGCGCGATGAGGCAGCCGAGCGTGAGTTTTCCGGTATTCAGGAAGCGATCGTGACGATCCGTAACATGCGCGCGACGCAGAAGATTGAGCCGGCGAAGAAGGCGGACGTGACCGTCGGTGACGCGTCGCTTCTGGCCCATGCGGAGACGATCAAGTGGCTCGCGCGCGTCGAGGAGCTGACGGTCGGCGACAAGCCGGGCATTCAGCTCGTGCTCGGCGCGATGGACGTCGAGGCCGAGCGCAAGCGCCTCACGGCCGAGCGCGACCAGCTCGCCGCATACATCGAATCCACCAACGCCAAGCTTTCGAACGCCGAATTCGCGTCGAAGGCTCCCGAGAAGGTCGTCGCCCAGATGAAACAGAAGCGCGACGAGGCGGCGGCCAAGCTCGCGGCGATCGAGTCGCAGTTGTCCCAAATTTAATATGTACGCCATCCAACGGGCCAAGCAGCAGGTGCTGACCGAACTGAAGAAGGCGATTGGGAAGGAGTACACGCCGAGCGTGGACGAGCTCTCGTATCCGCCGGACGTGAAGATGGGCGACCTTTCGTTCGCCTGTTTCGCGTTGGCCAAGGGGCTCAAGCGCAATCCGGCGGAGCTCGCGACCGAGATCGCGGCGAAGATCGGGCCGAAGGAATTCATCAAATCGATCGTGGCGCTCGGGCCGTACGTGAAC
>DAISXX010000169.1:0-1755 GCA_036825695.1 Patescibacteria group bacterium
GTCGACGGCCCGACGGACGTTTCCATCGGCGCGGGCACGCAGAGCGGCACGCAGATTCGCATTCGCGCCAAGGGCGTGGTGAGCGGCGCGACGCGCGGCGACCACGTGTTCGTCGTTCAGGTGGTGACGCCGACGAAGCTGTCGCGCGAGCAGAAGAAGCTGCTCGAAGAGCTTGATTTGAAGGAATAGGGGTTGACAAACGCCCCTATTTTTGCTCAACTAACGCAACTATGAAACCACTTCCCGAAGAACTCGCGGCGCGCGTCGGCAGGTTCAACGTTTTGTGTACCTGGTGGATTAGCTACGCGGTCGTTCCGGTCCTGATTTCGGTCATGGCCGCCGTGGTTGGCATGCACCTGCTTCCGAGCCTCCGTCTGCTTGGCACTTCGGTTTTTGGTCCGGCGCCCGTTGGTTTCTTTCTGTTGTCGCTGGCGTCGTTCGTGGTTCTGTTGGTTGCGGGAGCGATCGGAACCTACCAGGCGGTGGTCTCTCCGAAATTTCCGCTGAAGGAAATTTCGCTCGGCCTCGCGGTGATCGTCGTCGCGTGCCTGGTGGCCCCGGCGCTCGCGCTTCCGTTCACGCATGACGGGTTGGTTGAACAGGAATCAAAGGGCGGCACGGCCAAGGTGGAGACGGAATGCCGCGCCATGACCGCGGATTACGCGGGCCTGTACGCGGACGGATTGAACGCGTTTGGGAGGTCCGTGAACCTATTTAAGGACAGCCTGGACCCGCGCGGGACTTTCAATCCGCTGCTTGCCGGCGTCATCGCTGTTCCAATCGTTCTCGGCGGTTTTCCGATCGGCACGTGTCCCGCGGTCTACGGGGGACTGTTGCTCCCGTGGCTGCTGCTGATGTCGTTCGGATTTCTGATCGTTTTGCCGCTCACGATTCGGCTCGTCAATCGACAGTTTGGGGCGAAGTCGACGTTCGCTCGTGCCGGCATCGTCCTTGGAATCCTGCTCGGGGTATGGATCCTTTGGGGAATCCTGCTCGCGATGGGTCTTGACCGCGCGTTGCTGATCGGCTCGACCGCGAAGGCGGAGGCGCGATGCGACGAGCATCGGACCACGCGCACGCAGCCGTACCTCGGCTATGATACGTTCGTTGCCCCGCGCGCGATCTGGGATATCGCGGCACTGGTCGACGAGACCGGAATCGAGCTGCAATATTTCACCGTGGCGGGCCCGACCCAATCCGGGAGCGTCTACGTGTACCCGACCGGCATTCCGCGCACGAGCGGCACGGACGCGACGATGCTTCGTGCTCCGTTCGCCACCTCGACGACCGCGCTCTACGCGACCGACGTGCGCGGAGTCGAGTCCGTTTCATCGGACGCGGCCGCCGCCATCGCGAACGACCTCGACGCAGGCAAGGCCGTCGTGACGGGCTTCAAGTTCTTCGCGGACAAGACGGACGGTTCTTCCGCGACCTGGAGCGAGTTGTACGCCTTCTACGCGAAATACGACCGCGAACTTCATTGGTTTGCGTCAATCCATAACCGAACGGCCCCGCTCACATACATGGAATGTTATCCGTAGAAATCCATCGTATGTTCGAACTCCTCTCCAAAAACGGCAAAGCCCGTCGTGGTCGCCTCACGCTTCCGCACGGCATCGTCGAGACGCCGATCTTCATGCCGATCGCCACGAAGGGCGCGGTGAAGACACTGTCGAGCGAGGATGTCGCGGCTTTGGGCGCGTCGATTTTGTTGTCGAACACGTATCACTTGCTCTTGCGTCCGGGGTTGGAGGG
>DAISXX010000170.1:0-1728 GCA_036825695.1 Patescibacteria group bacterium
GGTTTACGGCAGCTGGACGTTCTTCGACAACCCGGACCCGCGCCAGGTGACCATCGGCAACAGCCACGTGCGCTATTGGCTCCCCGTATTCGTCCTCTCGACGCCGTTCGCCGCCCTTGCGGTGCGCTGGATCTCGCGACACGCGTTCACCGACTTCGCGCGCCGCACGTTCGCCGTCGTTCTCGTCGTGCTCTGCCTGGTCCTCTCCGTGCGCGTCGCCTTCTTCTCGCCGGAGGACGGGATCCTCGCGGCGTCCGACGGGCTCGCGGGGTCGCGCGAGGTACGCGACGCGGTGCTTGGGCTCACCGAGCGCGACGCGGTCATCGTCGTCGATCGCGGCGACAAGCTGTTCTTCCCGTACCGCCGCGTCCTGTATCCGCTCCGCTCCGACGCGACGTACGAGCTCATGCCCCGCATCGTCCTGCGCGCGCCGCTCTACTACTACGGGATCACGTTTCCGGAAACGGACCTGTCCTACCTGAACGACGAAAAACTCGCCGGGCTCGGGCTCAAGATCGAGGCCGTGCAGGCGTTCGACATCGAGACGCTCTATCGCATCACCAAGCGCTGACATGCTTTCCCGCATCGCCCAACTCATCATCGTCGCGATTCCCGTCGCGCTGTTCGCCTGGCTGCTGAACCAGGAACTCGTGCCGAGCGGGACGTTCGTCGTCGCCCATGCGGTCGGAGACGCGTCGCCGTTCATTGACGCGCTTCTTCCGGACGCGCGCGTTTCGAAGGACGGCGTCATCGCCGACGACCCGGTGTTTTTCTTCGTGCATCCGCACCGGCATTTCGACACCGTGGACGCGGAGATTTGGTTCAAGAACGACGGCGCGCCGATCCTCGAGCTCGGCGGGCTCGGCAACGTCGAGGCCCAGGCGTACGACCTGAAGCCGTTGCAGAACCTGGCGATCGATGATTCGACGTGGTCGCGACTCGACCAGAACGGCACGGTGTTGCTTCAGCGCGCGCCGACGTACGCAAGCATCCCAGACTTTCTGTCGAACCCCCCGCCGGTTTCCACCGTCGCGACGTACCAGGCCGATCTCCCGACGCCGTTCGTTCTCGCCGATTACGCGCCGTCGACCGAATCGCGCGTCGTCGACGTCACGCTGCGCGGCTATCACGAGTTCAAGACGTACGTGAAGGACGAGACGCTGAACTTCGACTTCGCGTACATGGACATGAACCGTGACGACGGCGCGGACCCGATTTCGCTCGTGGTCACGAACGCGGCGGGGGAGCCGGTCGGCGACGCGCGCGCGAGCGACGACGGCGACCTGTCCGACGCCGCGCGTCCGTCCGAGATGCGGCACGCGCGCCTCTCGATTCCGAATCTTCCGGAAGGCGTGTACAAGGTGCAGATGCAGTCGGACCGCGACATCTTCTGGCGCACGATCACGACGACGCAGCGGAAGGTGGTGTTCCTCAACAATCTTTTTCTCGGAGACGAGGTCGGGTACCAGCCGTCGTCGAGGCCCGTCACGTTTTGGACCGAGGGAAAGCATCTCTCGTTCACGACGCGGCACGTCGAGGGGCTGCAGACGGTCACGGACCCGCTGTCGTCCGGTCCGCCGGTGACGATCGACGAGCCGTACAAGCGGTTCTCGTACGAGGTCGGGCAAAACGGCGTGGTCCCCATCGCGACGGAGCGCGGCGACCTCGAGGTCACGACCGACGGCCACGTCGCGTTCTCGTACGACCAGTACTTCGACCCCGATCCGG
>DAISXX010000171.1:0-1717 GCA_036825695.1 Patescibacteria group bacterium
AAGCTGCTGCCGGTGGTGCCGAGCGTTCCTCCCGCCAACGGAACCGCCCATTTGTCCGCCACGCCGTCCAGGTCGTCGTCCGACTCGAACGACGGATTCTGAACGAGGTTCAGCACGAGCGAGTCGTTGATCGGGTACACGGCCGTGCAGCCGGCGGCGTCCTCGGAGCATTCCTCGACGTTATTGTTGTAATAGACGCGGTCCTGATACGAGTAGGCGCCGTACGATTCCGTGGTGCCGCCGGTCGTCGCGTACGAATAGGTCGTTTCGCTCGACCCGTCCTCGCGCACGTCGTTCTCGCGGTCCGCGGTCACGAACGATTCGTCGCCCGGCAGCCACTCGTAGGTGTCGTCCGACGTGTCGTCGACCGTGCCGGCGTCGTCGTAGTATTTGTTCGTGCGGTACCACTCGCAGCCCGCGTTGTCGGAGTCGCAGTTCGCGTAGTCGACCGTGTTGAGCAGCAGATCGGTGGAATCCCCGGAATCGGTGTTCTTGAACGCCATGCAGGAGGCATACTGGCTCGGGCAGTCCTCGCCGCGGAAACGCCAGACGTTCTTTTCCTCCACGCAATACCCAAAACCTCCGTCGCACGAACCGTCGTTCGCCTCGGAAATGCAGCTCGGGGTGTCGGCGCACTCGCCGGCGCGTCCGGCGGACAGGGTGGAAATCAGGAGTTCCCCGTTCACGAGCGCGCGGCACTGCGTTTCCGGATACTTGATGACCCAGTTCGGATCGATCAAGTGGCACCACTGGTGGGAATTCGTGTCGATGCCGCCGTTCTGAGTACCGCAATCATTGTAGCCATCGATGATGCCCTGAAGCGTCGTCGGGCTGTCCGGCGCGTTGCGGCTCGCGGCAATTTCCCAGCCGACCGGAATGACGCGGGCCTTGCGCATCTTCACGAGGTTGCCGATGCAGTACCCGTAGGTATAGCAAAGCGAGTCCTGGTTCTTGGCGATGCCGTCCCCCTCGTGCGGGATGAGCGGCCAGTCGCCGTGAATCAGCCCCTCGTCGATGGCGTCCTGCAAGGTCATCGGCGTGCCGGACTCGGCGCGCGAGACAGCGGAAGCAAACCCGGAGTCCATCACGCAGTTGTTGATGTTGCGCACGGCAACCGGTCCGGTGGGACACGCGACGAACTCTCCGATGACGTTATAATTCTCCACCTGCGTCGGGGCGGCGGTGATCAGGGAGATGAACCGCGCCGCGACGTCGTCCGTCCCGGAAACCGAGGCCAGCTCCCCGTTCAGGAAGTCCGTCTCCGGCTGCACGTCGAACAAGCCGGTGTAGATCTTGTTCATGAGCGTCGAAAGCAGCGTGTTCGTGAACACGCCCGCGACCTGCAGGAACATATTGCCGAGCAAGTCGGCGTTCTGGATCGCCACCTGCGCGTGCAGCTCCGTCGGCTTGTCCTCGTAATTTTTGAGCGTGTTCTGAAACTGACTCTGAAGCACGGACGACGGCGTCTTCACCTGCCCGGTGATGACGTCGGTTACCGACTTGAACCCGCCCGAGTTAACCTGTTCGAACAGCTTGTTCGTCTTCGCCTCAAGCACGCGCTGATGGATGGAGAGGTTCAACCCGACCGTCGCGGACAGCTCGTTCTGACCCGGCTTGAAGCCTTCCGCGAACGCCTTGAGCACGGTCTGCGACGGATCGAGCGCCGTCTGCGCGGTGGTGCTGATGAACGAGTCCCAGTTGTCACGAATCTCCTGAA
>DAISXX010000172.1:0-1669 GCA_036825695.1 Patescibacteria group bacterium
GGCCTCCGTCGCGCCCAGCCGTACGGCGTCAGTGAGCGTCGGGCGCGCGTGATTCGCACTGCGCTCCACGTTTCGGTGCTGGCGCGGACGTGGCTCGCGCACGAGGCCAATCTTCGGCTCGTCGAGACGCTCCCGGCCTTCGAAGACCGCGTCATGGGTGCGCTGCGGGACCAAATGGTTCTGGACGCGCGTGGGGTCGAAACGCGCGTGCGCCCGATCCGGCTTCAGGGTTTGCGCGTCCGCTCCTGTTACGTGTCCCGGCAGGGATGGCATGATTCGTCGTCGGACGCCCGTTACGACCAGCTCAACCACATGGTGTCCGTCGCTCTGTTCGACCGTGACGACCTGTTCGGCGAACCGCTGATCGACCGCGCGGATGCGCACTTCGCCGAACGCCTCACCGCTCTCTTCGCGTCGGCCGCCGCGTCGGCGCGCGAACAGTTCCTGGGGCGCCTACCCGTCCTTCCTCCGAGCTGACCGGCTCGGTTTTTCTTTTCTCGGCATCCCTTGACCGGCGACGTCGATTTGATTAATTTGCGCGAAGGAGCACCCATGGAACCCTGGATAGACCAACGGCACGTCATTCATGTGACGATCGGCGGCACGCGCGAGACGCTCGAGAGCATCGTCGTGGAATGGCCGCACGCGCGAACTCGCATGGCCTTGGTTATCGAGGCGGCGCTCGCGGCTTGCCTTGCCGATCGGAAGATTCCTAGCAAGGAGGAGGCCGGATGGTCCGCGTTCTTGGAGTATCACCCGGCGTTCGGGCTGCGATGGGTCGACCGTCAACGCGGCGATGTTCGCAGGGACGACTCGGCACGTTGGCCCGGGCACTTCGAGGTTGGCGAGATGTTCGACGCGTTTCGCCGGATGTTCGCCGTCACGCTCGGCAAGCTGTGGTTTGACCTCGACCTTCGAAACGCGCACGTCGATGGCTGGCGTCCAAGGATCCCCTTTGAGGAAGATACCGCGGACAACTGACCCAACGGAGGGTCTTTTTCTTTTCCCCAGCCTTTTCTTGCCCAAAAAACGGCCTCGGAGTACACTTCCGTCCGTAATTCCGTAGCTGTTCTGTAGGTTCGAAACAACGCTTATGCAAACCTGGAAACTCAAGAAGCGCGCCATGGCGCATGCCGGTGGCAAGACGCCGAAGAAGTGGAAGACCGGGCTCGTGGGAGCACTGCTGATTTTCGCGACGATCGCGTCCGCGGTGTATGATTTTCCGATGATTTGGAATGACGGCGCGGCGTTCGTCCAGGCGAAGACCGGCTGGCAGCCGCCGACGCTTAACGAGAAGGCGTATCGCCTCGGCCTCGACCTGCAGGGCGGCACCCACCTCGTGTACGAGGCGGACATGAGCCAGATTCCGGATGCCGACCGCGCCACGGCCCTCGAGGGCGTGCGTGACGTCATCGAACGCCGCGTCAACGCGTTCGGCGTGTCCGAGCCGGTGGTGCAGACCACGTCGACCGGCGGCACGTACCGCGTCATCGTCGAGCTCGCCGGCGTGCTCGACGTGAAGGAAGCCATCAAACAGATCGGCGAGACGCCGGTGCTTGAGTTCAAGGAACCGGGCCAGGAGCTCGACCGCGCGCTCACTGCCGACGAGCAGGCCCAGCTCGACACCGCCCAGACCGCCGACCGCGCCAACGCCGCGGTGGTCTTGAAG
>DAISXX010000173.1:0-1611 GCA_036825695.1 Patescibacteria group bacterium
CGAACAGTCCGTCGTTCTGCAGCGACTGTCGTTTGCCGAGTTCCGGGATCTGCCTCGTGGACGTGCGCTTCAGGATTTGGAGCGCGGCGCGTGTCGCAAGCGGTCGGTCGGCAATTTGCCGGGCGAGCGAGAGGTTCGCGAGGGCAAGCGGGACGTCGTTCTCCCATTCGGCACGGTGCTGTTCGCGGACGGATCCGCGCCCGGCGGCGTCGTGACCGGGCATGGTGCCGGGTTCGCGTCCGGTCGAGGAAAGCGGTCGGATCGGGACGAGGATTCCCATGTGATTCTCCCCGCACATGCTTGCACGAACATCGCGTCGTGTCAATACATGAGCAGTCGTACGCGCGCGCGAGTGATGCCGGCGCGCAGGCGTGGCACCCAGTTGTTGGGAAGGCGGGGATCGTACACCAGGTAGCGGGTGTGCGGTTCCTTGTCCGCGAACGCGACGATGCGTTCGTCCGGATCGTCGCGGATGAGCGGATCGGTGAGGATCGCCTCCGCGCGTCGCCAGCCAAGGCTCTGTTTCCCGAGGGCGACGAGCGTGCCTCGCCAGCAGCCGATGATCCTCTGGCTGGTGTGCGCCGTAACCCGTACGCCGAATTCCGGGTCACGGGAGAATTCCGGACGTCGGACCCAGTTGAGAATCCACACGAGCACCGGGTCGCCCGGGCGGAGCGTCGAAAAGTCGCGAGTCATGCCTTGCATGGTACCTCCGATCCCACGATGCCTCGTCGCGCTCGAGTCGTCAATGGGATATACTGAGGATCGTATGCTGAGCAAACCCGCGAAGACGCTCGTGATCGGCGGCAACATTTGGTATTTGGGCGAAGGAATGCTCGGCCCGTTGTTCGCCGTGTTCGCGGAACGCGTGGGCGGCGACGTGCTCGATATTTCGTGGGCATGGGCCGCGTACCTGTTCGCGACCGGCGCGGCGATGATGGTCGCGAGCCGCGTGGCGGACGCGCGGAAAAGCCAGGCGCGCATGATGATGTGCGGCTACGCGTTGAACGCCGCCTGCACCTTCGGCTACCTGTTCGTCTCGTCGCCGCTCCATCTGCTCATCGTCCAGCTCGGCCTCGGCATCGCGAATGCGCTCGCCACGCCGACGTGGAACGCGCTGTACGCCCGCTTCGAGGACCGACAGCACGAGTGCACCACGTGGGGCCTCGCGGAAGGGCAGGCGAACATCGTCGTCGGGCTCGGGATCCTGATCGGCGGCGCGATCGTGGCGTATGCGTCGTTCGACGCGCTGTTCATCACCATGGGGGTGATTCAGGTTGTCGCGACCATTTATCAGGCACGCATCTTGAGGTTCGCGAAATAAAAAAAAGCCCTGAGCGATCCGCCATGCGGCAGGTCGTTGGGCTAGGGGTCGAACTCGTCCGCTTCGAAGAGGTTGCCGCCGCCCGATGCGCGCTTGAGCCATTCGGGAAGTTCCAGCTTGCGGACGAACTTCCCGACTTGACGGGACAGATCGCCGAACGCCTCGCCGCCGGCCTCGCGCAGGTCGTTGTCCGTCAGGGTGACCGAGTAGTCGGTCCACGGTTCGTGTCCGTGCAGCTCTCGGACGCTCGCGACCGGGTGAAGCCTGATGCGCGGGTCATCGAACAC
>DAISXX010000174.1:0-1537 GCA_036825695.1 Patescibacteria group bacterium
CGCCGACGCGCACGAACTCGCCGTCCGGCAGCTCGATGGCCCGCGCGATCGGCGTCACGGTGTCGCCGAGGCGCTTGGCCACCTCCTCGTACGGGTGGGCCGAAACGTACAGGCCGATCAGTTCCTTTTCCCAGAGCAGGATGTCGCGGCGGGCGGCGGGCGGAACGGCCTTCAGCGTGATGCCGGAGGTCGCCACCTCGGGCGCGAACGCGAACAACGACACCTGATTCGACTCCTTCTGCTTCTGCGCGTCCTTGTTGAACAACAAGATGCGCTCCATGTTCTCGAGGAGCTGGTTGCGGTCGCCGAAACGGTCGAGCGCGCCGGCCTTCACGAGCGACTCGATGGATTTCTTGTTGAACGCGCGATGGTGGACGCGGCGCGCGAAATCCGAAAGGTCGACGAACGCGCCGTTCGCCTCGCGTTCCGCGATGATCTGCTCGATCACCTCTTCCCCGAGGTTCTTGATCGCGACCAACCCGAAGCGAATCGTCTTGTCGTCGACGTACGTGAAGGTGAGCCGGGACTCGTTGATGTCCGGCGCGAGCACCTGGATGCCCATGCGCTTGCACTCGTTCACGGCCTCCGCGATCATCTCGAGGTCGGCGGACTCGGCGGTCATGAGCGCGGTCATGTACTCGGCCGGGTAATTGGCCTTCATGTACGCCGTGTCGTACGCGATCATCCCGTAGCTCGCCGCGTGCGCCTTGTTGAAGCCGTACGCCGCGAACGGCTCGATGAGCTTCCAGAGGTCGTTCGCCTTCGAGGCCAGCATCCCGTTCTTCACGAACCCGTCGAGCAGCTTCTCCTTCTGCTTCTGCATTTCCTCCGGAATCTTCTTTCCCATCGCCTTGCGCAGCTTGTCGGCCTCGAGCCACGAGTAGCCCGCGAGCTTGATGGAAATGAGCATGACATCGTCCTGGTACACGATGACGCCATAGGACGCGTCGAGGATATCCTTCATCCGCGGGTCCATGTATTTCACGAGGCTCGGGTTGTGCTTGCGGCGGATGTATTCCGGAATGGACTCGATCGGGCCCGGACGGTACAGCGCCACCATGGCCATGATGTCGTCGATGCGCTCCGGACGCAGGTCCATGAGGTACTTCGTCATCCCGTCGCCGTTCAACTGGAACGTGCCCATCGTCTTTCCGGTCGACAAAAGCTCGAACGTCTTCTTGTCGTCGACCGGAATCTGCTCGAGCACGACGGTGACGTCCTTCGTCTTCTTCACGAGCGCGATCGCGTCTCCCAAAATGGAAAGGTTGCGGATGCCGAGAAAGTCCATCTTCACGAGGCCTGCCGACTCGACGGCGTGCATTTCGTACTGCGTGATGGTCTTACCCTCGCGCGTATCGATTTGGAGCGGCGTGAAATCGGTGAGCGGGCGCGGCGAGATGACGACGCCGGCCGCGTGGATGGACACGTGGCGCGCGCAGCCCTCGATTTGCCGCGCCAAATCCAACATGCGCCGCACCTCGGCGTTCGTGTCGTACATGCGCTTCAGGTCCGGCGTCTCCTCGAGCGCGCGCTCGAG
>DAISXX010000175.1:0-1510 GCA_036825695.1 Patescibacteria group bacterium
ATCTCGGCCTGTGCGACGACCTCGATCGGCGGCGGGATCTCGTTCGGGGCGTCCGGACGTTTCACATAGCCGAATCCGGCGATGATCACGAGCGCCGCGAGGCATCCTCCGATCAGCGCCGCCGCGCGTCCTTTCCGAGTGGTGTTCTGCACGAGACTCTCCGTTGGGGTGGTGGTCGCGTATCCTGTCGGAGGCGACATGGAAAATGGGGGAGGAGAAGCGCGATTCGAGCGGCCGGGAACGGCCTCTTCGGTTTCGGCGTCCTCCGTATAAAGATCCTCGGTCGGGTACGGGTTTTTCGACTCGTGTTCCGGCAGGACCTGGGGTGGGGGTGGGATGTGGATGTTCTGATCGAACACCCCTAGATCTGGGTGGTAGACCACTTTTCGTTTCATCGGCCTACATCCATAGGGCCTGTAAACGCCCGTGGATTCGTTCGTTTACAGGAAGTGACTATAGACGAAAACGACCGGTTCGTCAAGGACGATCCGGTCGTTTTTGCTTACTTTTTGATTTGTGCCACGATAGCCTCGAACACGTTCGGCTGGTCCTTGGCGAGCGTCGAGAGGATCTTGCGATCGAGCTCGATGCCGGCCTTGTGGATGCCGTCCATGAAACGGCTGTAACTCAGTCCGAGCGGGCGGACGGCGGCGTTGAGGCGCACCTGCCAGAGGGCTCGGAACACGCGCTTCTTGGCGCGGCGGTCGCGGAACGCGTAGGCGCCGGCCTTCAGCTCGGCGACGCGGGCGAGACGAGTTTTCGATTTTCGGCCCCACTTCATGCCCTTCGTCTTCGCAAGCAGGCTGCGGCGACGCTTGGCATGTTGGACGCCTCGTTTGACGCGTGGCATAGCTTATTTCGTTCCCGGAATCAGTGTCTTAATGGCGCGGGTGTGCGCGTCGGAGAAACTCACGTCGCGGCGCTTCTTGCGCGTGATCTTTCCGGAATCACGGCTGTTGAAGTGGTCCTGGCCGCTGTAGCGCTTCAGAACCTTGCCCGTCGGGGTAATCTTGACGCGCTTGGTGAGCGCTTTGTGCGGCTTGAGCTTTGGCATAGGGGGTTTCTAGTCGTCGGGAGTATATAGGAGGATCAAAAACGTGTCAACCGCGGGCCAAAACCATCGTGATGGTGCCGCCCATGACCTGGATCGGCTGTTCCACGCGGATCGGGAAGTCGGCCTTCACGAGCTCGAGGAACTTGGCGACCACTTCCTTGGCCACGTCGACGTGGGCCTTCTCGCGGCCACGCAGGCGCAGCTCGATTTTGACCTTGTCGCCGCGCTCGAAGAACTTCTTGGCCTGCTGGTGGCGGATCTCGAGGTCGTGGTCGCCGATGCGGAGCGACAGGCGGATGCCCTTGATTTCCACCTCGTGCGACTGCGCCTTCTGCTTGCGTACCTCCTTTTCCTTCTGGTATTTGAAATGCCCGAAGTCAAGGATCTTGCACACCGGCGGCTCCGCCTTCGGCGAAACCTCAACGAGATCAAGCTCACGCTCGCGCGCGATTTCCA